>JAFZLK010000053.1 GCA_017551515.1 Bacteroidales bacterium
AGCCCACAGAAACCTTGAAACGGCGTAGCCATAGAAACGGGCGGCAGCCCACAGAAACTCAGAAACGGACGAAGTCCATAGAAACGGGCTTTAGCCCATAGAAACCTTGAAACGCCGTAGCCATAGAAACGGGCGTTAGCCCATAGAAACCTTGAAACGCCGTAGGCATAGAAACGGGCTTTAGCCCATAGAAACCTTCAAACTGGCGAAGCCGCAGAAACTTCCTTAAAATAAATTTTGCACATTGAAAATAAAGCAGTAATTTCGCGCCGTTTTTTTAATTATAAATTATAAGTGATGAAGAATTATTTAGATTCAGAAAAGAAGAAAGAAATCTTTTCAAAACACGGGAAGTCTAATACAGACACTGGCTCAGCTGAGTCACAAATAGCCTTATTTTCCTACCGTATCAGTCACTTAACCGAGCACCTGAAGTCGAACCGCAAGGATTTCAGTACTCAGCGTGCCTTGACTGGTCTTGTAGGTAAGAGAAGAAAATTACTCGATTATCTGAAGACCAAGGATATCGAAAGATACAGGGCTATAGTTAAAGAATTAGGCTTACGTCGTTAAGACATTCGGAAAGCAAGACAAATGTTTTGCTTTCCTTTTTTATTTGCAAATTAATTAAACACAATAGATAATGTATAACGAAATTAAGAAAGTCATCACTTTGGCTGATGGCAGAGAAATTGAAATTTCCACCGGTAAACTGGCGAAGCAGGCAACTGGTTCGGTAGTGGTGAAGATGGGTAAAACCATGTTATTGGCAACAGTTGTTGCTGCAGACGATGCAAAGGAAGACGTTGACTTCATGCCTCTTTCGGTTGAATACAAGGAGAAATATTCGGCAGTAGGCCGTTTCCCAGGCGGATTCAACAAGAGGGAAGGTCGTCTCTCGGACTATGAAATTCTCGTTTCACGTCTGATTGACCGCGCATTGCGTCCGTTGTTCCCGAGCGATTTCCACGCAGAAGTATTCGTAAATGTAAACTTGCTTTCGGCAGACAAGAACGACACTCCCGATGCACTTGCAGGACTTGCAGCTTCGGCAGCACTTACAATCACCGACATTCCATTCGAAGGTCCGATTTCGGAAGTGCGCGTAGCCCGCATCGACGGTCAGTTCAAGATTAATCCGCCTTACGACGAGTGCCAGAGAGCCGACATCGACATGATTGTGGCTGCTACCTACGAAAACATTATGATGGTAGAAGGCGAACTCAACGAAGTAAGCGAAGCCGAAATGCTTGATGCAATAAAGTTCGCTCACGAGGCAATCAAACCTATGTGCTTGGCACAGAAGGAACTCCGCGAAATGTGCGGTGTTACCGAACCTGCACCTTACTGCCACGAGGTTAACGATGAAGACCTCCGCAAGAAAGTTTGGGACGAAACATACGACAAGGCTTACTCTGCCGCTATGACACAGACTGCAAACAAGCACGAACGCGAAAGACTTTTCAACGAGGTTAAGGAAAACTTCCTCGCTCAATACACCGAAGAAGAACTCGAAACCGTAGAAAAAATGGTTGACCGCTACTATCACGATGTACAGAAGGAAGCTGTCCGTCAGATGGTTCTCAACGAAAGAGTTCGTCTCGATGGTCGTAAGACCGATGAAATTCGCCCAATCTGGTGTGAAGTTGACTACCTCCCGACAGTACACGGATCGGCAATCTTCACCCGTGGTGAAACTCAGTCGCTCTCGACTGTTACCCTCGGCAACAAGCTCGACGAACAGACAATCGACGGTGCAATGATATCAGGTTCTGAATCATTCCTCCTTCACTACAACTTCCCGCCATTCGCAACTGGCGAAGCTAAGGCTTACAGAGGCGTTGGTCGTCGCGAAATAGGTCACGGAAACCTTGCTCACCGCGCATTGCAGAAGGTGATGCCAGTTAAGGGCGAAAATTATCCTTACACTACAAGAGTTGTTTCCGATATTCTTGAATCAAACGGTTCGTCATCAATGGCAACAGTATGCGCTGGCTGTCTTGCACTTATGGATGCCGGTGTTCCGATTTCCCGTCCAGTTTCGGGTATTGCAATGGGACTTATCGCCGACCCCAAGACTGGCAAGTATGCAATCTTGAGCGATATTCTTGGTGACGAAGACCACCTCGGTGACATGGACTTCAAGGTTTGCGGTACCGAAAAGGGTATCACAGCAACCCAGATGGATATAAAGGTTGACGGACTTTCATACGCAACTTTGGAAGAAGCCCTCAATCAGGCAAAGCGCGGTAGAGAACACATCCTCGGCAAGATGCTTGAAACATTGCCAGGTCCGCGTCCTACCTACAAGGATTACGCTCCACAAATCGAAACTATGGTTATTCCTAAGGATTTGATTGGTGCAGTAATAGGCCCGGGCGGAAAGATTATCCAGGAAATCCAGGCTACTACCAACACTATAATCGCAATTACCGAGGAGAACGAAAAGGGTTATGTTGAAATCTCTGCAAGCAATGCTGCTGACATGAAGGCCGCTCGCGCAAAGATCAACGCTATCGTTAAGCGTCCCGAAGTAGGCGAAGTTTACACAGGTGTTGTAAAGGGCATCACAACTTTCGGTGCATTCGTTGAAATTCTTCCAAACTGCCAGGGATTGTTGCACATTTCAGAAATCGACTGGAAGCGCATCAAGACCGTTGAGGAAGTGTTGAAGGAAGGTCAGGAAGTGGAAGTAAAGATTATCGACATCGACACCAAGTCGAACAAGATTAAACTCAGCCGTAAGGTTTTGCTTCCGAAGCCTGAAAAGCCTCATCACAACAAGCACGAAGAGAATGCAAACGGAACAGAAAACGAAACTCCGCAAGCATAACATACCAAACAAAAACACAGAAGAAGCCTTGATTTATTCAGGGCTTCTTTTTTATACTCGATTGTAGCAGTACGAGAATGGAAAGGAATCACTTCACGAGAACGGCGTACTTCGGCTGTGCTCACTTCGACTATCGCTCAGTACATCGCAGCACGAGTAGCCCTCAACGAAGTTAAACCCAGGAACCAATCATCAAATTTTCAAATTATCAAATATATGAATTCTTTTTCCTTTGCATTTCCATCCAAATCCATTATTTTTGCCACATATTTTTGATATTTGAATTTGAAAACATAAATTTATTGATAATGAGAAAAATATTTGCATTTTTCCTCTTTGCCATCCTCATTGGTGGCTATACAGTGGCAGCAGACAATTACGACTTTCCCAAGACAAGCAACGGTATAACTTTGTACTACAAAATCACCTCAAGTACATCGCCTTATACCGTAGAAGTGGTGCCACAAAACTCATCATCACCATATTATACCACATATCCAAGCGGTTCGCTTAGCATACCATCATCTGTTACGTATAATTCGAAAACATATTCGGTTACAAGCATTGGCGATTATGCATTTTATAGTTGCACTGGATTGACATCGGTAACTATTCCTAGTTCCATTACGAGTATTAGTAATAATGCATCGTTTCCTCATAGCAGTCTGACATCAATAACGGTTAATTCAAGCAATACCGTATATGATTCTCGTAATAATTGTAATGCTATTATAAAAACTTCCACAAATACACTGATTTGTGGTTGTAAAAACACAATTATTCCCAGTACAGTTACGAGTATTGGCGATCGTGCATTTGCTAATTGCAGTGGATTGACTACGGTTTCAATTCCCAATTCTGTTCGGAGTATTGGTACTTCTGCTTTTTCTGATTGCAGTGGACTGACTTCGGCTACAATTGGTAATTCTGTTGAAAGCATTGGTGAACGTGCTTTTTATAATTGCACAGGGCTGACATCAATAACAATCCCCAATTCCGTTACAAGCATTGGCTATGGGGCTTTCTGTAGTTGCAGCGGACTGACTGGAACATTGACAATTCCCAATTCTGTTACGAGCATTGGCAATTCTGCATTTGAAGGTTGCAGCGGACTAACTTCGGTAACAATAGGAAATTCAGTAACGAGCATTGGCAATTCTGCATTTTATGGTTGCAGCGGACTGACATCGGTGTATTATAATGGCAATCTTGCAGGATGGTGTGGAATAACATTTGGAAATACAAGTATCTATGCAAATCCTCTTTACTACGCAGGCGACTTATATATTGATAGTGAATTGGTGATGGATTTGATAATACCAGAAACGATAATGTATATAAACCCATGTGCATTTAGTGGTGCAACTTGTTTAAAATCAGTTATAATTCCTAATTCAGTAAGGAGTATTGGCAATCAGGCGTTTCAGAATTGTGCGAGATTAACTTCTGTTACAATCGGTAATTCGGTTGCTAGTGTTGGTCATTATGCATTTGAATGGTGCAGCGAATTAACAAATGTATATTATACAGGTGATATTGCAAGTTGGTGCGAAATTGCTTTTGATGGTAATTATTATGAAGCTGCAACTCCTCTTTACTATGCTAAAAATTTTTATGTTAATAATGAATTGATAAAAGATTTAATAATACCTGAATCTATTACAGAAATATTAGCCCCTACTTTTTGTCAAGCAAAATGTTTTACATCAATTACAATTCCAAGTTCCGTTACAAGCATTGGCGCAAACGCATTCTGTGGATGCAATATGAATGAGATAACAATTCCTAGTTCTGTTACGAGCATAGGCAATGCCGCATTTTATAATTGCACTGGGCTGACAACTGTCAATTTCAATGCGATTAATTGTACTGCAGGGACTTCGTTTTCTTCTATATTATTTAATGGTTGTTCATCATTTACAACATTGAATATAGGTAACGATGTTATGAATATTCCGGATTATGCTTTCTATAATTGCAGCGAACTTGTAAATATATATTCATACGTTGACGAGCCGCCAACTATTCAATCTCATACATTTAGTAGTGGTTCCAATGCAACAATATATGTCCCTTGTGGTTCAGCAACTGCATATAGCTCAGCAACAGGCTGGAGCAATTTCAGCGACATTCGTGAACGCATGACAACATATTCTATAAGTGCATCAAGTACAAATACAGAATATGGAACAGCAAGTGTAACACAGCAGCCCAACTGCACCGATGGAACAGCAATAATAGAGGCAACGCCAAATGATGGATATGCTTTTGCTGCATGGAACGACGGCAACACAGACAATCCGCGAACATTAACGGTTACGCATGACACAGTATTTACAGCTGAGTTTGAACTTGGCAGATGCCTTATTGCCTCTGGGACATGCGGAGCAGATGGCGACAATCTCACATGGGAATTATCCTGCGATAGCGTGTTGACTATTAGCGGTAGCGGTGCAATGGCGAATTATGGTTTTGATGACCAGCCGTGGTATTCAAATAAAGAAAAGATACATACAGTAATTATTGAAGATGGTGTTACTAGCATTGGTAATTCGGCATTTTATGGTTGCAGCGGACTGACATGTGATTTGACAATCCCAGAAAATTGTATAAGCATTGGCAGTAATGCATTTCGTGGTTGTAGTGGACTGACAGGAACATTGACGATTCCCAATTCGGTTACGAGCATTGGCAATGGTGCGTTTTCTGATTGCAGTGGACTTACAGAAGTAACAATCCCCAATTCGGTTACAAGCATTGGCAATTATGCATTTTCTGATTGCGTCGGACTGACTGGAGAATTGACAATCCCAGAATATTGTATAAGCATTGGCAGTAATGCATTTCGTGGTTGTAGTGGACTGACAGGAACATTGACGATTCCCAATTCGGTTACGAGCATTGGCAATTATGCATTTTATAATTGCACAGGACTGACATCGGTTACAATTGGCAATTCGGTTAGGGAAATTGGAGAATATACATTTTATGGTTGTCAAGGACTTGTATCGTTATCAATTGGAAATTCTGTTGAAAATATTGGGGAACTGGCTTTTGGCTATTGCGAAAACATTTCAAGCATAATCACATCAGCATTTCCACCACCTACTCTTGACGAACATGTTTTTTTCTATATAAATATATATGATTTTGACTACTCCAGTATAACAGTTTGGACTCCCTGCGACTATGTTGAACGATATAGTTTGCAATGGAGCAATTTCAGCGACATACGCGGACATTTCATATATACATTGAGCGTATCAAGTGAAAATCCGCAGCAGGGTACTGCAAGCGTAACACAACAACCGGACTGCTCAAACAACGGTGTCGCCATAATAGAGGCAACACCAAATGATGGGTTTGCTTTTGCTGCATGGAATGATGGAAATACTGAAAATCCACGTTCTGTTACGGTAACCTCAGATACAAGTTTCACTGCAAGTTATGGAATTTTGTACACAATCGCTGTCGTTTCCAGCAATGAGGACTATGGAACAGTATCGGGAGACGGTTCTTATGTGGAAGGTTCACAAATAGAAATTTCAGCTACTCCTATCGAACATTACCATTTCGTACAATGGAACGATGGAATCACCGAAAATCCTCGCACAATCACAGTTACATCGGATTCAACATTTACAGCCGAGTTTGCAATTGACCAGTTTACGGTTATTGTTTCAGCCAACGATGAGGAAATGGGAGCGGTTTCTGGCGGAAACACCTACGACTACGGCACTGAAACTCAGATTTCAGCAACTGCAAACGAGCATTACCACTTCGTACAATGGAGCGATGGAAACATGGAGAATCCACGCACAATCACAGTTACATCGGATTCAACATTTACAGCTGAGTTTGCAATCGACCAGTTTACGGTTATTGTTTCAGCCAACGATGAGGAAATGGGAGCGGTTGATGGTAATGGAACATTAAACTATGGTGCCGAAGTGCAAATTTCAGCAACTCCTATCGCATGTCATCGATTTGTTCAATGGAACGATGGCAACACCGACAATCCTCGCACTATTACAGTCACAGAAGATGCTTCATATACGGCAAATTTTGAAACTTACCAGTTGGAAGTATCTCTCTCGGCAGAACCTATTGGTTGCTATGGTGGAACTACCAATATCACTAATACAGTCAGCAATGGTACAGAGCCATATAGCTATGCTTGGAGTAATGGTGAATCCTCGCAGAACCTAAATGATGTAAGTGCAGGAACATATAGCGTGACCGTCACGGATGCGCAAACATGTACAGCAACTGCAAGCGTAACAATTACTCAACCTGATGAACTTACAGCATCACTTTCGGCAACAGAAATTATCTATAGTGGAGAAACCTCGGACATTACAAATACGGTCAGCGGCGGTACTGTGCCATACAACTACGCATGGTGCAATGGTGCGACCACACAGAACCTCGCAGGCGTAAGTGCTGGCACATATTCTGTGACAGTAACAGACGCAAATGGTTGTACTGCATCTACAAGTATAGAAATTGCTGGTCCACAGTCGTATAATATTGTAGCAAACAGCAACAATGACAGCTACGGTAGCGTCAGTGGTGGTGGAACATACGATGCTGGACAAACTGCCACATTAACAGCAACCGCAAACGAACATTATCATTTTGTTCAGTGGAACGATGGTAATACAGAAAACCCTCGCTCCATTACAGTTACATCGGATTCAACATTTACAGCAACATTTGCAATCGACCAGCACACGATTACTGTTGTTTCTTCAAACGAAACAATGGGTACGGTTAGTGGTGGAGGAACATTTGACTATGGTGCAACTGCAACACTTACGGCAACGCCAGCCGAAGGATACGAATTCGTTTCATGGAACGATGGCAATACCGAAAATCCAAGACAAATAACAGTAATTGGCGATGGAATATATGTGGCTTCTTTCTCGGAAGCATCGCAGACAACAAACTATACCATCACTGCAGTTTCGGCAAATCCAAACTATGGAACAGTAACAGGCGGTGGAACATACGCTGAGGGAACAGAAGTTACTTTAACTGCAACACCTAACGAGGGCTACGAATTTGTACAGTGGAACGATGAGAACACCGACAATCCGCGCAATATCACCGTTACGGAGAATGCAATTTATATTGCAACTTTCGCTGTTGTAACCATTCCGACAATATACAACGAATTTTCGGCAACCGCCTGCGAAAGCTACACTTGGAACGACAGCATTTTCAACGAAAGTGGGGATTATACCCAGACTTTCACTGCAACAAACTCCGCCGACAGCATTGTAACGCTACACCTTACAATATATCCGCTGCCTCAGCCCGAAATTACCGTTGATGGCATTCTCGATGCCTGCAATCCCGAAACCGCAAGCGTAACACTTTCGACAGAAGAATTCGATTCGTACATCTGGTC
>JAFZLK010000054.1 GCA_017551515.1 Bacteroidales bacterium
AAAAGTCTTCATTCAAGACTTTTTAAAGGCACATAATCCACTGAAAAACAAATAGTTCAAGCACTTATTAGGTCTCTTTTTGACTATTATAGCTTTTTAAAGGCCTTTTCAGGTCTCTTTTTGACTATTACACCAAAATTTGAGAAAATTGCAAAATTATGCTGCATTACAATTAGGGGAAGGACATAATTATTATACACAACCATCAAACTAAAAAAGCCACCCTTTCGAGTGGCTTTTGTCAAATTATCCATTGTTAATTATCCATTACAATTACATGCAATGAATGTACTTTTCAACCAATTCGCGAATTTCTTCGGTCTTGCCGTAGAGTTTTTCGCTCAAGCCCTTGTCTTTGTATGACTTCAAGCCCTTGATAACAGCATCTATAAGTCCAGGCTGGAAAATCTTGTCCTTTTCGAAGAACTTACGCTTTGCATCGAGAGCCTCGGCAGAATCCCAGCAACAATCTGGCAAAGCTTTCAACTTAGCCAACTTATCCTTAAATTCTTCACTGAAAATGTTGACATTGACATACAAGTCCTTAGCCATCTTGAGTGAACCGCGCATTGTAAGTCCGTGCTGTGCAGCAACGATAATGGCAGCCATATACAAATACAAATCAGCCGAACCATCACCACTGCGGATTTCTACGGTCTGCTTGCTGTCGTAATCTCCCGCCTTGCTCTTTTCCTGCGGATTTGCATCGTGGAACATGTTGATGTCGCCAGTCCAACCCAGTGGAACGCGAACCAAAACGCTCCTGTTGCGGTCGCCCCAGCAAATGTTTGTCGGTGCTTCCTGATGAGGAACGAGACGCAAATATGATGTCGGAATTGTATTTCCGAAAGCAGTCAAAGCATCAGCAAGGTCGAGGATACCAGCAATCATCCTGCGAGCATCGTCGCTGAGAATACCCTTGTCAACCATCATGTTCTTGCCGTCCTTCGAGAGCATCATGTGAATATGCAGACCGCTACCAGCCTTACCGACAGTAATCTTCGGAGCAAAACTCAAGTTAACGCCATAGTCACTGCAAAGTTTGCGGAGAATCCACTTTGCAATAATCAACTGTTCCACAGCCGACTCTGCCTCGCATGGAAGGAACTCAATTTCCTGCTGCTCGTAGTAGAAATCGCCATCGGTGAAGTTACCAACCTCCGAATGTCCGTACTTTATCTTACCGCCACACTGAGCTATCAAGTGCATAGCTTCCTTACGAATGAACTCGTAGTTTGCAAACGGAGCCGACTCGTGATATCCGCGCTGGTCAACAGCTGGGAACATAGCATTTTCGCTCTTATCGGCAATGATGTAGTATTCGAGTTCGCCCAATGCCTTGAAAGTATAGCCAGTTGTATCTTTCAACTTCTGATGAGCCTTCTTCAGTATATTTTCAGGCGACGAAGCCAGTGGCTTTCCGTTATTGTCGTAGTACGAGCAAAGAATGTCGATGCTAGGAATTTCCTCGAAAGGATTTACGAAAGCGGTTCTGTATTTTGGAATCACATACAAGTCACTGGAACCTGCTCCAATGAATGAGAACAAACTTGAACCGTCAACGCGCTCGCCAGTAGTAAGAATCTGGTCGAGATATTCTTCGCTGTTGATTACAAAATTCAAGGTCTTAAGTCTGCCATCGCCACCGACATAGCGGAAGTTAAGCATCTCGATGTTGTTTTCTACGATGTATTTAATAATGTCTTTCTTTGTAAAATCTTCGCATGATTTCTGTAAATACCTTTCTAGAAGGTTTGGGCTGAGGTCAAAATTCTTCTTTTCCATTTCAATTTCCTATTCAAAATAAATTCAAAAAAATTTTTGGCTAAATTAATTATATTTATTCACTTTGCAACTTATAAAAGAAAGTTTTATAACATGTTTTTCTGGCTGTCAAAAATACTGCAATACCTAATATCTCCACTCACTTGGATTGTCATAATATTCATACTTTCGTTCTGCTTCAAGAGTGAAAAGGTAAAAAAAGGATTGAGAATTACCGTTTTTGTTCTGCTGCTGATTTTCACAAATCCGTTGCTTATAAATGTCAGCCTCGATGCTTGGGAACAAGAACGCACTCCCGAAACCGAACTTGCAGAATGCTACGACTATGGCATTGTGCTTACAGGAATGATTTTTTACGACAACGAAAATGACAAGATAGAGTTTGGTCAATCCTCCGACCGGATTCTGGAAGCACTAAGGCTGTACTATGCTGGAAAAATTGACAAGATTTTCATTTCGGGAGGTTCGGGACTATTGCTTGACCAAGAACACAAAGAATCGCAATTACTAAAAAATTATCTCACAAGCATTAATGTTCCAGAAGATGACATTATCATCGAAACAGAATCACGCAACACCCACGAAAATGCAGTGGAAGCGGCAAAAATGCTCCGTCCAGCCGAAAGTTCGCATACCTATTTATTAATAACAAGCGCCTCACATTTCCGCCGTGCTGCCAAATGTTTCGAGAACGAAGGCTTCATATTCGACTCCTACCCTGTTGACTATTGCAGTAGAAAAATATGCGCAAATCCAGAAACTTGGCTAATTCCTGCACCATCGGCATTTGCAACATGGAATATGCTTATGCACGAAATTGCAGGATACTTAATGTATGACTGGTCGGGATACTTTTAATGCCGTTGAAAAAAAACATCATCTAACAATCCATCATTGGAAAAAAGTTTGTTTCTTTGCAGTATGTTTTCTGAAATATGTGACGGTGCATCTGTTGGTATTACGGCTTCCATAACTGTGGGGCCAGTAGCAGTATTATGCATACAGCGCGCACTCACACGCCCTCGCATCTCTTCATTTGTTTCCGGACTCGGCGTTGTATTCGCCGACACCCTTATGGCCGCCTTGTCGTATTTTCTATACTCACTTATTTTCAACAAAATACAGGAATACAAACCGATACTTGGTGTCATAGGCGGCATCATCGTGATAATATTTGGCGTGTTCATGTTCAAGCGAAATGCCGTTAAAGACATACGACAAAGCAAGGACAACCGCAACTCGCTCTGGCAGGATTTCATTTCAGTGGTAGGACTTACGCTTTCCAACTTCATCGGAGCAATGACCTACATATTTGCTTTTTTTGCCATGTTCAATGTCGGTGCTGGTGATGGCGTTTCCGACAGCAACGAATTGATTAATGGCATATTCATAATGCTTGGCTTTGTACTCGGTTCATTTTCATGGTGGACTTTCCTCACAATGTCACTAAGTTTCTTCCGCAAAAAAATCAGACCTCGCCATTTTGTTGTCATCAACCGCGTTGGAGGTTCAATAATCATACTGCTCGGAATATATACGATAATATCGACGTTTGTGGAGATAATCTAAGATTCAAAGATTTGATGATTCAAAGATTTGAAAATTTGATGATTTGAAGATTTCAGAAATTTCAATAAATTTGCATTGTTTTAAAGAATAGATAAGATGAACATCACAAGAACATCAAACCCGACTTTGGGTAAAAACGCATTCGCCAGTGAGCCAGTTGCTACCGATGGCAAAGTAATGACACTGAAAGGCGCAATCAACAAGACAATAATTCTATTTGCAATACTTCTGCTCACTGCAATAGTTTCGTGGAAACTTACAATGTCTGGAAGCATTGCTGGTCCAGCCGTGCTTATTGGAGCTACAATCGGTGCTTTAGTTGTTGCCATGATTGCAAGTTTTGTAAAGAAATCTGCCCCTATTACCGCACCCATATACGCAGCGCTCGAAGGATTCCTTCTAGGTTCAATATCATCATTGTTCGAAGCAGCATACAGCGGAATAGTATTTCAGGCAGTAGCATTAACTCTGCTTGTTTTCGGACTTATGCTATTCATGTACAAGACTGGCATACTGAAAGCATCAGGCAAATTCATGAAAGGCGTAGTCATAGCAACCGGTGCAATCGGAATTTTCTACCTTGTAAGTTTCATTGTTGGATTGTTTACGCCAGCTTTTAACGAATACCTTTTCGCCAATCCGCTAATTGGAGTAGCCATCAGCGTGGTAATAGTAATTGTCGCCGCATTGAACCTTATCCTCGACTTCAGCACAATAGAAAGTTCTGCAAACTCCGGCGCACCAAAATACATGGAATGGTATGCAGGATTCGGACTAATGGTAACACTTGTATGGCTTTACATTGAAATATTAAGGTTGCTGTCGTATCTTAGAAGAGACTAATCCGACAATAATAAAATTGAATTCAAATTTTTATCAAATGAAAAAGTATATATCAGTTTTAACAGCATTAACTCTATTGATTATGGTAAGTTCGTGCAACAAGAAGACAGAAAACAAGGAGCAGGACAATCCTCTGCTTCAGGAATGGACAACTGAATACGGCGTTCCTCCATTCGACAAAATCAAGACCGAGCACTACATCCCCGCTTTCGAGGAAGCAATGAAGGTGAACAAGGAAGAAATTGATGCTATCGTCAACAATCCCGATGCACCAACATTTGAAAACACAATCGAAGCACTCGAAGAAAGCGGTTCTCTGCTTACAAGAGTTGAAAGCATATTCTTCAACCTTGCCGAATGTGTAAATTCACCCGAAATGGAACAGATTTCCGAGGAAATTCTTCCGAAACTTTCACAACATGGCGATGATATTAGCCTCAATGCCAAGTTGTTTGAACGCATAAAGGCAGTTTACGACCAGCGCGAATCGCTCAACCTCGAACCAGTACAGATGCGTCTGCTCGAAGAAACCTACAAGGGTTTTGTCCGTGGCGGTGCAAATGTTCCTGCCGACAAGCAGGCTCGCTTCCGCGAAATCAACGAAAAATTGTCGCTTCTCACTATGAAGTTCGGCAACAATGTTTTGAAGGCAACAAACGACTACAAGCTTGTTGTTGACGATGTTGCCCGCCTCGAAGGTTGCACAGAAGGTCAGCTTGCTGCTGCTTTGGAACTCGGCAACGAATCGGAGGAAACCAAAGGCAAATATGTGTTCACAATACATCTGCCAAGTATGGAACCATTCCTCATGAACTGCAAGGACCGCGAACTGCGCAAGGAACTTTGGACAGCATACTCAACCCGTTGCACATCTGGCGAAACCGACAACAGACAAATTATCAACGAGATTGTAAACCTCCGCTTGGAAAAAGCTAACATCCTCGGCTACAAGTCACATGCTGCATATGTTCTCGATGACAACATGGCAAAGACTCCCGAAGCAGTTGACGAACTTTTGATGCAGGTTTGGGAACCAGCACTTGCAAAGGCAAAGGAAGAAGCCGCCGAATACCAGAAGATGATTGATGCCGAAGGTGGAAACTTCAAGCTCGAACCTTGCGACTGGCGCTACTACTGCGAAACCCTACGCAAGCAGAAATACGACCTCGATGATGATGTCATTCGTCCATACTTCTCGCTCGACAATGTACGCGAAGGAATGTTCATGGTTGCAAACAAGCTCTATGGCATAGAGTTCCGCGAAAACAAGAATATTCCTGTTTATCACCCGGATGCAGTTGTTTACGAAGTTACCGAAAACGACAATGTGATTGCTATTCTCTACATGGACTTCTTCCCACGCGAGAGCAAGCGCAGCGGTGCATGGATGACCAACTTCCGCGAACAATCATACACCAAGGACGGCAAGAAAATCATACCTCTTGTTTCGCTCGTTCTCAACTTTACAAAACCAACTGGCGACAAGCCGTCGTTGCTCAACTTTGACGAAACTTCCACCCTATTCCACGAATTTGGACACGCTTTGCACAGCATACTTACCGACTGCCGCTACGAATCGCTTTCGGGAACAAATGTTTCGCGCGACTTCGTTGAACTGCCATCTCAGATTATGGAACAATGGGCTGGTTATCCAGAAGTTATGAAGATGTATGCAAAGCATTACCAGACTGGCGAAGTTATTCCAGACTCGCTCATCAACAAGATTGAAGCAGCATCGACCTACGGACAGGGCTTCATCAACACCGAACTCATTGCAGCATCGTTGCTCGATATGGCTTACGCCAACATCAGCGAGCCAACCGAAATCAAACTTCCCGACTTCGAGGATGCAGAAATGCAGAAAATCGGCTTGATTCCCGAAATTATTTCGCGCTACAGAAGCACCTACTTCCAGCATGTTTTCTCGGGCGGATACAGTGCAGGCTACTACGGCTACACTTGGGCTGCAGTCCTCGACAATGATGCTTTCGAGGCATTTAAGGAAAACGGAGTTTTCGACAAGAAGACCGCCGATGCCTTCCGCTACAATGTCCTGCAGAACGGCAACACCGAAGATGCAATGGTTCTCTACAAGCGTTTCCGCGGTCAGGAACCATCAATCGAACCGCTGTTGAAGAATAGAGGTTTGAAATAATTTACAAATGCGAATTAAAATATACTAAGTATGAAGAAATTTTTCATGATTTTAGCTACCTTATTAATTGGTAGTATGTGTGTTGCGCAACATTCATTTTCTATTTCAGAAAGACTGATGACAACGACCCCAGCAACAGCAGAACGATCGGCATGGATAGGAAATCAGAGTGGTTACAATATCCTCGGCATTACAGCTGGACATGCTATCATTATGAGAGGTGAACAATTTAGCACTTCTTATGCAATAGGTAACGTTATTACAAAGGTAAAATTTTATACTGTCGACCCACAAAACCTTACAGGAGAAAACGCTTCTAATTATTCTACATACACAAATAACTCTTTTACCATTAAGATTTATGAAGGAGGACAATATTCCGAAGATTATACAAGATATGGTGCAATAATATATACAGAAGGTTGCTACGGAACAGAAATGTATTCCCAAGCATATACTCAGACAGCATTCGGAGAAAACATTGTTGAATTGACCACCCCATATACAATTTCTTCAACCAATTTCTGGATTATTGTTGAATGTGCAGGTAATAGTATATTCATTATGAACTTAACAGAAGTTGGAGATTTAATACCATATAATGATTTCCAAACGTCAGCGAATCCTAGTTTGTCAACTCAGGACTATATGTTTTCAGAAAGCTATGAAACAGGAGATATTGTAAACAACAACTGCTTGTATTATTTAGTAGATGAGCAAAACAATATTCAGTCATATAATGCTGAAATTTGTTTAGCATTCTTTGTTGATGATTCATCAGACTTTGAAGCTAGACTCTTCGGTAGCATTTCTAACAATATGTTAAATTCAGCAGAAACTTCATATACTTTGAATCCTGATGATTCATTGACTTTGTTCCCATTCTTTTACAACCACGGTACTGTTGATGCGGTATCAGGTACTATAACGTTCGATATTACTGCAGGCGGCACTTCCCTAATGGATGGCGAAGCATCTGTTCAACTTAACAGTGCAGAACAAATTTCTATTCCTGTAGGAGGATGGTATGCGCTTCTTGAGGAACCATATTCATTCACACTAACAGCCCAAGAATTATTTGATATGGGACTTTCTGGCACATTCGATATTTGCTTTACATTTTCATACTCCGGCAACGATCCTGATTTGTCAAACAACAACCACTGCATTCCAATTACGATTCAAAGCTATCATATTTCAGTATATTCCAACAACGAAAATATGGGATATGTTTCTGGCGGAGGCGACTTTATATATGGAACAGAGACAAACATATCGGCGACTCCATACACAGGATACAGATTCGTCAGATGGAACGACAACAACACCGACAATCCACGTACAATCACCGTTACCGGCGATGCATCGTACACAGCTTATTTTGAAGCAATTCCTCAATATACCATCAATGTTATCCCATCTCCATCCAGCTACGGCTACACCTATGGAAACGGAACATATTACGAAGGTACCGAAATAACAATAAGCGCAACAGCATACGACGGATACAGGTTCTCATACTGGAGCGACGGCAACACAAACAGCACTCGCACAATCACGGTTACTGGAAATGCAACATATACGGCATACTTCGAAATAAATGCTGAGCAATATAACATTGACGTATATTCATCCAATACAAACTACGGATCCACTTATGGAGGTGGAACGTATTACGAAGGTTCATCAATAACTATCGGTGCAACAGCATACAGCGGATACAGATTTTCTGGCTGGAACGACAACAACACCGATAATCCTCGAACAATCACCGTTACCGGAAATGCAACATATATCGCCAATTTCGAGGCTATTCCACAATACACCATCAATGTTAATCCTTCCAGCCCCAACTTCGGCTACACTTATGGAAGCGGAACATATTACGAAGGTACCGAAATAACAATATGGGCGGAAGCATACAGCGGTTGCAGGTTCGTTAGATGGAACGATGGTAACACAAACACAACAAGGACAATTACCGTTACCGAGAATGCGACATACGTAGCAATATTCGAAGAAATTCCGCAATATACAATCACCGTACGCCCGTCAAATCCAAACTACGGTACTACTTGGGGTGGCGGAACATATACCGAAGGAACAGAAATAACAATAGGTGTAGAACCATATGATGGATACAGATTCATTGGATGGAACGATGGCGATACAAACACAACAAGGACTATTACCGTTACCGAAAATGCAATATACACCGCCATTATTGAGGAAATACCTCCGCAATATACAATTACGGTCATTTCTTCCAATCCAGAGTACGGAACAGCTTTCGGCGGAGGAACGTTTGAAAGAGGAACACTCATTAGCATTAGCGCAGAAGCATACGACGGGTACATATTCACATCATGGAACGACAACAATACCATGAACCCACGAACTGTCGAAGTCGTTGCCGATGCTACTTTCATAGCAAACTTCTCCGACATTTCAACTGTCAACACATACACAATCACTGTGCTTTCTGCAAATCCCGAATATGGAACGGTAAGCGGTGGTGGAACATATGCCGAAGGAACAGTAATTACTATTACCGCAGAACCAAACGATGGGTACGAATTCCTGCAATGGAACGACGGTATCACCAGAAACCCGAGAATGGTAGGTGTCACTGCCGATGCTACATTCATTGCCACATTTGCCGAATTACCACCCGAGCCGGAATACTATACGATTAACGTATATACTTCGAATCCAGAACAAGGCGCTGTAACTGGCGGTGGAACTTTTATTGAAGGCTCAGAAATAACAATAGAAGCTATTCCAAACAACGGATTTTTATTCACATCATGGGACGATGGAAATCACGAAAATCCACGCAGAATAACGGTAGTCGACAATGCTGAATATACGGCTTTGTTCGCCGACATTACAACAGTGAACACTTATACCATAACCGTATATTCGTCAAATCCTAACTATGGTTCAGTAGCTGGTGAAGGAACATACGCCGAAGGCACCATAGTTACAATTTCGGCATTGGCTAATAACGGATACCAGTTCAAGCAATGGAACGACGGCAACATGGATAATCCACGGCAGATTACCGTTGTAGCTGACGCAACATACATCGCTACATTTGTCCGCGGAAGTGCAATCGAAGAAAGCTATGCAAACGAAATTTCCATTTTCCCGAATCCAACGAGCGACATTCTAAACATAACATCTTCGGAAGAAATTTCTTCAATCGAAATTGTAAATGCCATCGGACAAATCGTTTTGAGAATGGATGTTAACAGCGACAACGCTGTATGCAATTTGGAAGCGATAAATGCTGGTGTTTACTTCGTAAGGATATACCAAACAGTAGATATGTCTAGCGAACAAATTATGAGTGTGAAGAAATTCGTCAAAGAATAACACAACATACGAGAAAAAGAGGTCGAAAATCGACCTCTTTTTTTCTATTTCAAATACGTTGCTACAAACCCCCAAAAAGTTATTGCTGTCCGCTAAAAGTTTTCTTTATGCCATTAATTTGCTATGTATAAAACAATTTATTAGTGTCCGCTAAACCACTCATCGTCATTCGCAACCTTTAGCTCACGCAGCGAAGCAAGTAAAGCTGAACGAACAGCATAAGGTACGTTGCTTGTGAGTTCGCTTGTGCGGAACGTTGCTTGCAACCTCACGAAGTAATCTCCTTATTGACAGCATAATAGGAGATTGCGGATAGAAGTCTTCACAACGCTCTCCGTTCCGTATCGCGTGTTACGACTAACTTCCGCAATGACGGTAAGGAATAAGCCCCATAAACCAAACGTCAATATAACTGATTGATATTATGCAACATAGCGGTATTATTTAAATTTTTAGCGGACACCAATAAAAACAATTATAATGTCAACAAAATGTAAGGGCTTATTTTTTTTATGATAACCTCGGAGAGGTTACATAAATATAGATATAATAGATTGATTATGAAGCATTGGCGCATGTTTTTGCCTAAAAAACAGCAAAAACTGTGACAATGCAAAAATTTAGCGGACAACAATAAAAAAAAGTATATCTTCGCAAAAAATTGAATAAGAACAGCATGGTTAGAGAAATTCCAATTGAAGAATTTTTCCGCAACTCGGAAAAATCGTCGTTTGACATTTCGCCCGACGGCAAGCACATTTCGTTTATGGCTCCATACAAGTCGAGAATGAACATTTATGTAAGTGGCATCGACTTGGCAGAACCGCATCAGGTAACTTTCGAAGAGGAACGTGACGTTGCCGGCTACATGTGGGCGAACAATAATCGGCTTCTTTTTATGAAAGACGATGGCGGAGATGAAAATTTCCAGCTTTACGGTGTCAATGCCGATGGTTCGGATATGCGCCCATATACCAAAATGAAAGGCGTCCGCACTCACATCCTTGACGACCTCGAGGAAATTGACGACGAGATTCTTATAGAAACCAACCAGCGCAATCCAGAGATTTTCGACCCGTACAGGCTTAACTTAAAAACCGGAGAAATGACCATGCTTGCCGAAAACCCCGGCAATATCCAAGCGTGGATGACCGACCACGACGGCAAACTGCGAATCGCCTACTCCATTGTCGATGGCGTGAACCAGGAAATGCTATACCGTGACACCGAAGACGAGGATTTTCGTCCAGTGATAAAGACTTCTTTCCGCGAAGATGTTTCGGCAATCGTTTTTACCGCCGACAACAAGAATGTATATGCAATTACCAACCTCGGACGCGACAAGTCGGCTCTGGTACTGATGAATCCAGCAACGGCCGAGGAACTTGAGGAAATTTTCACCAACGACCGCTACGACATTTCGGGTGTAGGATGGTCGAACTTGCACAAAAAACTGACTTCCGTTTCGTATGCTGGACACAAGGATACGGTACGGCATTTCTTTGATGCAGAGGCAGAACGCATCAACACAAGACTTACCGCAGCCTTCCCAAACCACAAATTTGGCACAGCGGCCACCAACAAGGCCGAGGACATGAGAATTATTTATGTCGGCAACGACCGCACCCGTGGCGCATACTACCTTTATGATGTCAAAGACGACAAGCTCAGCAAGATAGCCGATTTGTCACCATGGCTGAAGGAGGAAGAACTTTCACCAATGATTCCTGTCGTTTACACTTCGCGCGATGACTTGCAAATAGAGGCCTATCTGACTTTGCCAAACGGATATACGCTTGAAACAGCGAAAGGACTTCCTACCGTTGTTATCCCTCATGGCGGTCCGTGGGCACGCGACTATTGGGGTTACGATTCTGAAGTGCAATTCCTTGCAAATAGAGGATACGCAGTTTTCCAAATGAATTTCCGTGGTTCTACTGGCTATGGGCGAAAGTTCAAGGAACTGTCATACAAGCAATGGGGACAAACCATGCAGGACGACATTACCGATGGTGCTATGTGGCTTATTGAAAATGGATATTCCGACCCAAATCGCATTGCAATTTACGGCGGAAGTTATGGTGGATATGCAACCTTGCAGGCCCTGGTGAAAACGCCCGAACTTTTTGCCTGCGGCGTTGACTATGTTGGCGTTTCGAATCTATTCACCTTCTTAAATACAATTCCACCATACTGGAAGCCAATGCTTGAAATGATGTACGAGCAAGTTGGAAATCCTGAAAGCGACAAGGGAATGCTTACTGCCAACTCCCCTGCCCTTAATGCCGACAAGATTGTCCGTCCGCTATTTATAGCACAGGGAGCCAACGACCCACGCGTAAACAAGGCCGAATCCGACCAGATGGTAGAGGCTTTGCGCAAAAGAGGCATACAAGTTGACTACATGGTAAAGGACAACGAAGGACATGGTTTTCACAACGAGGAAAACAGATTCGAATTTTATCATGCGATGGAAGAATTTTTAAAGAAATGGACAATGAAATGAGAAATGAATAATGATAAAAGCTAAAGATTGACAATTCGTCAATTTTTCAAATTATCAAAACTTTGAATCAAATTTATTATTACCTTTGCAACGCTTGACTTTAGGTCGGGCAGGAAATAGGGGTGCTGAAAAAAGTAGGCTGAGATTACACCCGTTGACCAGTCTGGTAATGCAGATTTGGGATTCCGATTTCTCTCTTTTCCCGCACTCCAAAACAAATAGAACTATGGAAGGAATAAGGCATATTCTTACCATCGCTGGTAGCGATTCGGTTGGCGGAGCAGGAATTCAGGCCGACATAAAGACCATTTTCTCGCTCGGTCAGTACGCTGCAAGTGCGATAACCGCCGTCACCGCTCAAAATACCTGCGGAGTGCGTATGATTCAGGCGGTTGACTCTGCTGTACTTTCGGCTCAGATTGACGCTGTGCTCGAAGACCTCGATGTTGACGCAATAAAAATAGGTATGGTTTACACCAAGGAAAATGTTACTGCAATTAGGGATTCGCTGGCAAAAAACAACTATCGCGGACATTTGGTTCTCGACCCTGTGCTTGTGGCTACCAGTGGCGATATGCTTGCAAAAGCAGATTTCCTAAATGTGCTAAAAGAACAACTTTTCCCATTGTGCACCGTCCTTACGCCAAACATCTCGGAAGCCGAAGCAATTTCGGAAATGAAAATCTCGTCAATTGACGACATGGTAGAGTGTGGCAGGTGGATTGCAAGCAATTGCCATTGCAAGAATGTGCTTGTAAAAGGAGGTCACTCAACTGGAGAAAAAATGACAGACATTCTTGTCGGCAGTGACGGAACATTCAAGACATTTACAGCAGAAAAAATTGATTCACAAAACACTCACGGAACCGGTTGCACGCTTTCATCGGCAATAGCAACATATTTGGCTATGGGTTATCCACTTGAGGAAAGTGTCGCTCGAGCAAAGGACTATGTTTTCAATGCGATTCTGGCAGCAAAGGATGCAAAAGTGGGACATGGACATGGTTCTACAAACCATTTTTGGGGATTGGAAAACAAAGTCGCACCTGAGTCGCTCCCTGAGCGTAGTCGAAGGGTGTCGAAGGGAAGACATTAAAAATAAATTTAATACTATGATAGTTTTAGTTAACGGAAAAAACACAGATGTACCATCGAATTGCACACTGGAAAAATTGTGCGAAACGATTGGCATAAAGGCTAACGAGCCTGTTGCCGCTGCAGTAGGTACCGATGTGATTGACAGAAATATGTGGAACGCCACGCTCTTGAAAGATGGCGACAACATAACGATAATCAGAGCGACATGCGGAGGTTGATTGGCATAACACCACAAGAAAATGTGTTCCGCGAGCAGGAACGGATTTCGGCGATGATTCGTAGCGGAAAGGTTGAATATTTCCATATTCGCAAGCCAGATTTCAACGAAAATCAAATGCGCGAATACTTGTCGAAATTCGATGCCGATGTAAGATTGCACCTCTCATTGCACGACTATCACGGACTTGCAAAGGAAATGGGCATTGGCGGCATACACCTAAATGGCAGAAATCCTAATCCACCCGATGGATTCAGCGGACGAATCTCGCAGTCGTGTCATAGCATCGACGAGGTTGTACAATGCAAGGACAAGGTTGACTACTGTTTTTTGTCGCCTATTTTCGATTCGATAAGCAAACAAGGATATACATCGAAATTCAGCTTGCAAGAACTGAAAAAACTATCCGATGAGAAAATCCTTGACGAAAAAGTTTGCGCGCTTTCTGGTGTAACATTCGACAATATTGCACAACTTGAGAAAATCGGTTTTTCATCGTTTGCAATGCTTTCATCGCTGTGGGAACTGCCTCGTACGATGTTCATCTCGCACCACAATGCAAAATACGACTACATTTCTGGCTGCAAGGAGGCGTTGCGTGGAGGTATCCGCTTTGTACAACTTCGCATGAAGGACGCATCGGATGATGAAGTCGTAGCAACGGCAAAAGTCCTGCGCGAAGAGTGCGACAAATATGCCGCCCTTCTTACCGTTGACGACAGGGTAAATTTGCTAGAAACAGGTCTTTTCGATGGCGTGCATATTGGTAAAAACGACATGCTAGTGTGCGAAGCAAAAAAGATAACCGGTGACAAATTCCTGCTTGGTGCTACTTGCAACACCGAAGAGGATGTCTTCCATGCCATTGCCGATGGCGCCGACTACATTGGAATGGGACCGTTCCGATTTACAACCACCAAGAAAAATCTGTCAGCGATACTCGGACTTAACGGTTATAGAAACATAATGCAGAAAATGCAGGCGCTAGGTGCAAAAATGCCAATTTATGCAATTGGAGGTATCCGTGTTGAAGATTTGCAAGACCTAAAAGATACTGGAGTACATGGAATTGCAATTTCATCGGTAATACTTGATTCTGAAAATCCAAACAATACAATAAAACAAATTTTGAAAACATTTTAAAGTAAGATACAATGAATGACAATTTAGTTATTGCAGGAAGAGAATTTTCATCGAGACTATTCATCGGAACGGGAAAGTTCCCTTCAAACGAAGTGATGAGGCAGGCAATTTTGGCTTCTGGCTCGCAAATGGTAACAACAGCACTGAAAAGGCTCAACACTGAGGATAGTGGTAGCGAGAACATATTGGATTTTATCCCGAAGGAATGTGTACTTCTACCCAACACATCGGGCGTGCGCAATGCCGAAGAAGCAATTTTCGCAGCAAAGATGAACCGCGCAGCCCTTGGCACCGAATGGTTGAAACTCGAAATACACCCCGACCCAAAATATTTGCTTCCCGATACGCGCGAAACTTTGAAAGCAACCGAAGAACTTGTAAAACTTGGTTTCAAGGTGTTGCCGTATGTTCAGGCCGACCCCGTAGCATGCAAGCAGTTGGAAGAAATGGGAGCAGCAACGGTTATGCCTTTGGCTTCGCCAATTGGCACCAACAAAGGTATTAAGAACGAGGAAATGCTTCGCATAATCATTGAACAGAGCAATATTCCAGTAGTAATTGATGCAGGAATTGGCGCACCATCGCATGCGGCATACGCAATGGAACTCGGTGCCGATGCTTGCTTGATAAATACCGCTATTGCCATTGCCGGTGACCCCGTGAAGATGGCAGAAGCATTCGCTTTCAGCATAAAGGCAGGTCGTATGGCATATCTTTCGGGACTTGGATGCGTTAGCAATCTTGCAGTTGCAACATCACCATTGACGGCATTTTTGGAAGAGGAACAAAATTCAATTGACAATGCTTAATAAATAATGGGCTAAAAGGCTAACAGGCTGAAAGGCTAAAAGCACCAAAGCCGTCTTCAAGCCTTTAAGACTTTGAGCCTTCAAGCCCACCGAATCTTAGAAACTTAGAAACGCCGAAGGCACAAAAACTTAGAAACAATTAGAAACGGGCGAAGCCCTCAAACGCCGTAGGCATAGAAACTTAGAAATTAGAAACTTATAGATATATGAACACACAGGAAAATTGTTATAGCGACGACAGAGTAAAGAAAATATATGTCAAAGGGAAAAGATTCCCAGTGGAAGTTGGAATGAAGCAGGTGCTTTTGACCGATACTGTTGTCGAAGGAGAAAGAATTCCAAACGGAAGCATAAACATCTACGATACAGGCGGTGTTTTTACCGATCCCGACTACAAGCACGATGTCAAAAAAGGTATTCCGCGCCTTCGCGAAGCATGGCACAAGGATGACGACAACTTTGAGCAGTTGGACAAGTTCACTTCGCACTATACTCAGGAGCAACTTGCTGATACTGAGTTGAAAAAAATCGCCTTCCCGATTACCTATTTGCCAAAGAAAGCAAAGAAAGGCAAGGCTTTCACTCAGATGGCATTGGCACGTCAGGGCATAATCACTCCCGAAATGGAATACATTGCCATAAGGGAAAATCTTGGCAAAGAGAACAAGGATAGTTACATTACGCCAGAATTTGTCCGCGATGAAGTTGCAGCAGGAAGGGCTGTAATTCCGTCAAATCCAAACCATCCCGAAGCCGAACCAATGATTATCGGTAGCAAGTTCTTCGTTAAGATTAACACCAATATCGGTAATTCCGCCCTCGGTTCGTCAATTGAGGAAGAAGTGGAAAAGAGCGTTTACAGTGCTCGTCTTGGCGGTGACACGCTAATGGACTTGTCAACTGGAAAGCACATCCACCAGACACGCGAATGGATTATCCGTAACTGCCCTGTTCCGATGGGAACGGTTCCTATGTATCAGGCACTTGAAAAGGTAAACGGCAAAGCAAACGAACTTACATGGGAAATGTACCGCGATACTCTCATCGAGCAATGCGAGCAAGGTGTTGATTATTTTACAATCCACGCAGGTCTGCTGAAGCATTTGCTTCCAGCATTGGACAGAAGGCTCACTGGTTGTGTATCGCGTGGCGGAAGCATTATGGCAAAGTGGATGCGCGACCACAACGAGGAAAACTTCCTCTACACGCACTGGGACGAAATTTGCGACATCCTTGCAGAATATGATGTGGCTGTAAGCATTGGTGACGGAATGCGTCCGGGTTGCACCCACGATGCCAACGACGATGCTCAACTTGGCGAACTCAAGGTTATGGGCGAACTCTGCCAGCGTGCTTGGGAAAAGAATGTTCAGGTGCTTATAGAAGGTCCTGGTCATGTTCCTATGGATAAAATCAAGGAAAACATGGAATTGCAAATGGACTGGTGTCACAATGCACCGTTCTACACGCTCGGCCCGCTTACAACAGACATCGCTCCAGCCTACGACCATATAACTTCGGCAATAGGTGCTGCAATTATAGGATGGCTCGGCACAGCAATGCTTTGCTATGTTACGCCTAAGGAACATCTTGCACTGCCCAACAAGGACGATGTACGCGAAGGTATTATCACTTACAAAATCGCCGCTCACGCCGCCGACCTTGCAAAACATCACCCGATGGCAAGCGAAAGGGACGATGCATTGAGCAAAGCCCGCTTCGAATTCCGTTGGATTGACCAGTTCAACCTTTCGCTCGATCCCGAAAAGGCAATGGAATTTTACGGAGTAGAACGAATCAAGCATACACCCTACTGTACAATGTGCGGACCTAACTTCTGTGCAATGCGCATTTCGAGAGAAGTGTCATCGAAAGGAAAGATTACGGAATAAATTAAAAAATCGACTAAGGAAAAATGCCGTGTGAGTTATTTTGCACGGCATTTTTTTTTGAGCATACCAAGAAAAAGCATCAATCCTGCTTCAAGAATCGGAAATAAGTTTTATTTTTGCCTTGAAATTTTCATAATTATGGAGAAGCGCAGATACCCGGTTGATACGCAAACCATAGGTATAAATGTAAACCAAATGTAAAAATGGAAGCGAAAGAGATAAAAGGGAAGAGCAAATATTTAAAAATCAGGATTCCTGCATATTGCACAGATGATTTTAAATTTCGAAAAGAATTTTCTGAAAATGAAATTCCTTGTCGTCAAGATGATGAACATTGGGTTGTCACTATAGATTTGACAACACATAAAATTATTGAGTGGAAACAAGAATACGGAGACATGTATTTGTTTACAAAAGTTGTTGATGATGGAACATATTCACTTTTAGACGAAAACAAGAATGAATTATATAGAATAGATGGTTATGTTCCGAATAATTTGCTTCCAGAAAAGGATGGTTTTGGCGACTATTTAACTCTGCAAGTTAATGAAGATGGCATAATTGAAAATTGGTATGATGAAATTAATTTCAAAGATTTTATAGAGTATGGTTTTTCTACGATTGCCGTTACCCAATACGAAAATTTTGGTGTAATAGTCAAAAAGAGACCTGAAAAGGCCTTTAAAAAGCTATAATAGTCAAAAAGAGACCTAATAAGTGCTTGAACTATTTGTGTTTCAGTGGATTATGTGCCTTTAAAAAGTCTTGAATGAAGACTTTTCTTCGTTCGCGGGTCATTCCCCTGTGCAAATTAAGTTTAGCCTTCAGATCAGAGTTCAGGGACTCTAGAGCATTGTTAGTGTTAGGTATTTTAA
>JAFZLK010000055.1 GCA_017551515.1 Bacteroidales bacterium
ATGTTACAGAGGTAATTGACAACAACACATATACATTCCAAAATGTAATGGCAAACCACAGCATTAATGTAACATTTGAAGAAATCCCGACTTACATTATCACATCTAGTGCTGGAGAAAATGGCGCAATAAGTCAAGAAGGAGAAACAAAAGTTTACGAAGGTGATAATTCTATATTTACAATCACACCTAATGAAGGATACCGCATTGCTAGCGTAATCGTCGATGCAGAAACAGAAAATGAAGCAAATGTTACAGAGGCAATTGTCAACAACACATATACATTCCAAAATGTAATGGCAAATCACAGTATATATGTAACATTTGAAGAAAATCCAGAAGACAACATAGACATTAACACTGCAGAAAACTTCTGTATCTATCCAAATCCTGCTGCAAATATTGTAAACGTAAAAACAGACAACAATTATGAACTCGCAATTTTCAACACTACAGGCGAGGAAGTAAAGCACATATACGCAAACCAAGGCACGATGGCAATCGACATTTCCGACCTTCCAAACGGAATGTACTTCGTTGTTGTTGATGGTTGTGCAAAAAAACTTACTATTGCGAGATAAACAATCTCATAACAACCTAAAAAACGGCATCCAGATTCTGAAACAAGTTCAGAATGACAGATGCCTTTTTTGTGCTATCATTACCATGCCTAACATTCCTAAAAAATTACTTCAAAAAATTAAATCATCAAGCATAATTTTCACTACATTTGCAGACTTTTGTCAAACATTAAATATTGGGAATGAATCAAACACATCACTATACGGGACTTACTGATACCCAAGTCATTGAAAGTAGAGAAAAACACGGTATCAATATTCTCACTCCGCCCAAACGCGAATCACTCTGGAAAAAATTCATTGGTTGCTTCTCCGACCCGCTTATACGAATACTACTCGTAGCGCTTTTGCTTTCGATTGGCATTGCAATTTACCAGTTTGGGTGGGGAGGCGAAGGGGCATCTGTCTTTTTCGAACCGGCAGGAATCCTCATCGCTGTGCTTTTGGCTACAATGGTTGGATTTTTCCTTGAACTCAGCAACGAAAAGACATTCCAGAGCCTCAACGAAGTAAACGACGAAACTCTTGTCAAGGTAATCCGCAACGGAAATGTATGCCAAGTTCAGCGCAAGGATATAGTTGTGGACGACATCGTTCTGCTCGAAATCGGCGAGGAAGTCCCTGCAGACTGCGAACTGCTCGAATGCTTCAACCTCATTATGAACGAATCGTCGCTCACAGGCGAACCGCAGTGTAACAAAACCACCGATCCTGCGCATTTCGACAAGGATGCCACCTACCCTTCAAACCAGATTTTCAAGGGAACGACAATCATCGAAGGCTACTGCACCGCCAAGGTTCTGCGCGTTGGCGATAGCACAGAATGCGGAAAGGTGTTCAAGGCTGCACAGGTTGAAGAAGGCGAACCTACACCTCTTAGCAAAAAGTTGGAATGGCTGAGCGGAATTATCACCAAGGCAAGCTATATAATTGCAGGACTGATAATTATCGGCAGAATTATCGTATATTTCGCACAAGGCGATGCCGACTTTGCAGAAACAGATGGCATAATAGACTTTGTAAAGTATGTGCTCGACACAATAATGATTGCCGTTACATTGATTGTCGTCGCCGTCCCAGAAGGTCTGCCGATGAGCGTAACGCTAAGCCTCGCCTTCAGCATGAAGCGACTGATGAAACAGAATACGCTTCCCCGCACAATGCACTCATGCGAAACAATGGGCGCAACCTCGGTAATTTGCACCGACAAGACTGGCACCCTCACGCAGAACCTGATGAAGATTTACGACACCTTCTTCGAATCGCTTGAAGGGCAAAAGCTTACCGACGACAAGACATCAAAGCTACTTGCCGAGTGCATTGCAATGGACACCAGCGCAAACCTTGACATGACCAATCCGCAAAAAGCCAAGACTGTTGGCAGCCCGACAGAAGGTGCCGTGCTACTTTGGCTCAACGATTTCGGAATTGACTACCGCACAATCCGCGAAAACACAGAAATAGTCGACAGGATACCATTTACCACCAAGAACAAATACATGGCTACCGTTGTAAAGTCGAAGGTAGTCGATGGCAACATACTATATGTAATAGGTGCGCCCGATATAATAATGTCGTATTGCAACTTGACCGAAAGCGACAAGACTAAATACGAAAACAAACTTGCAGAATACCAGAGCAAGGCAATGCGCACATTGGGATTTGCAAGCCTGCAAGTAGCAGATGGTCAAAATGTCTTTGAAGATGGCAAGTTGGGTATAAACGGACTGCAAATGCTTGGTGTTGTTGCAATCTCCGACCCGATTCGTCCCGATGTTCCCGATGCAATACGCGAATGCCTCAACGCAGGGATAGCCGTGAAGATTGTCACAGGTGATGCACCAGGCACTGCGAAGGAAATTGGCCGTCAACTCGGACTTTGGACAGAAAAAGATACCGATGCCAACATACTTCTCGGTCAAGATATTGCAGAAATGACCGATGAACAACTAGGCGCAGTTATTGCCGATGTTAAGATAATTTCACGCGCACGTCCAACCGACAAGGAACGAGTTGTAAAAATGCTAAAAACACTCGGCAAAGTCGCTGCTGTTACCGGTGATGGAACCAACGATGCACCTGCCCTCAATGTTGCCGATGTTGGTCTATCGATGGGCGATGGAACAGCCGTGGCCAAGGAAGCCAGCGACATGACTATCCTTGACAACTCATTCAGCACCATAGCAAACGCCGTGATGTGGGGACGTTCTTTGTACAAGAACATTCAGCGATTCATCATGTTCCAGATGACCATTAATGTCGCTGCCTGCCTGATTGTGCTGTGCGGTGCATTCCTCGGAACCGAATCTCCGCTGACCGTAACTCAGATGCTCTGGGTTAACCTAATTATGGACACCTTTGCAGCATTGGCACTCGCCTCTCTCCCACCGTCAAAGTCAGTAATGAAGGATAAACCACGCCAGACAACCGATGCCATAATTAGCAAACAAATGGCAAAACGCATTTTTGGAATCGGCGGATTTTTCTTTGTAATACTTTTAGGCATACTGCTTTGGTTCCAGCACACTGATATTACCTCATTGACAAACATAAACTTCTCCTGGGGAGAAAACAATGGACTTAGCCCATACGAATTAAGCTTGTTCTTCACCATTTTCGTAATGCTACAGTTCTGGAACATGTTCAACGCCAAAGCATTTATGACTGACAAATCGGCATTTTCTGGACTATTCTCATGCAAATGGTTCCTGATAATTGCCATTGTAATATTCTTTGGACAGATACTGATTGTAGAAGTTGGCGGACAAATGTTCAATGTATGTCACCTTGCTATTACAGACTGGCTGATAATTATTGGTGGATCATTCATTGTGCTCCTTCTTGGCGAACTAGCAAGAGCAATAAAGAAGAATTAAATTTAATATCCTCACAAAAAATGGCGGAGAAATTTCCCCGCCATTTTTTTAGTGTACTATATACAAGTTGACTAAAAATAATTGGTGTCCGCTAAATCACCCAGCCAGTCATTCCGAAAAGCTGAACGAACAGCAAAAGGAACTTTGCTTGTGAGTTCGCTTGTCCGGAATCTGTTAAACGATAATCAGTTAGCAGATTACGGACAGCAGTATTCACAACGCTCACCATTCTGTATCGCGTGAATGTTTGCTTCGCAGATGCTTTTTGCGCCTTAGCATAGCAAACAAGTTTGTTCTGCCTTTGGCTATCAAAGCATTACGACTAGCTTCCGAACCTTTAGCTCACGCAGCGAAGCAAGTAAATGACACCCACTGTCTCTTAAATACTTATGTAAACGAGTGATAATAACAGATTTACAGCATTAATGTACTTTTTAGCGGACACCAATAAAAAAAGCAAAGGATCATAAAACCCTTTGCTTCCCTAATTATCAAAATGAAAAGTTTATTCCTTTACAAATTTTGCCATGTATCCATTACAACGCAACATATACATTCCTGCTGGTAGACATGTCACATCGACAACATCTCCACTATACTTGAAATTAGCAACCATTCTGCCATCTACGCCATAGATTTCAATTGATTCACCTTCGGCAACTCCTTCAATGTAGAAATAAGAATTTACTGGATTAGGATATATGCCAATGTTATCTTCAGAAACAAAACCAACATACTCACCTTCTCCACTGCCACCATTTTCTTCGATAGGCAAAACAGCCTTTATCATCCATGCTCCGTATGTCTGCTGTGTCCATGTTCCGTTAGGATTCCACCATGAGCCATTTTCATAACCAGCGCCCACGAATGTTGATGCCGTAGCCGGATAATCGCTCTCGCAGCTCAAGATTATCCACAACGGAATTTCCGTATCAATGTCAAGTGTATCGAAGCCAAAATTCAACCAGCCCGAAGTATATTGCTCTACAGTTATCGAATCCTCAAGAATCTTTTCCTCAGGCAAAGTGTCGGTTCCCTGATATACACTGAGCTTGTAGTTTCCGTAAGAATATTCACCGTCAACAAAGAAAATTACATCGGCAAGTCGCGGACGCGATTCAAGGTGCTGCGGCAGAAGCAATATACCCCACTCCACATTCTGCTGACGATATCCGAGCGAGATATTGTAAATATCGTTGTCGTAGTTGAGCGTATCGTTGCCGATGTTTTCGAAGATTGCCATAAGCGAAACATCAGATGTCATCTCCACCCTACGCGGATTCTCGGTAACACCATCACTCCACTGGCTGAACATGAAGCAAGGATATGCAGTAGCCGAAATAGTCGCAACACTTCCTTCCTCATACCTTCCCGAACCAGAAACTTTGCCCATAACCTCATCGTTAGAAACAACATCAAGATTATATACCACACTATTTTCTAGTCCGAAACGAATGTTGGTACGATACTGCAAAATGTTTCCCGAAATATTTTCTACATGAGTCAAATCGTATGCACCCATATTACGGGTTGCAATAATCGAATTGCCCAAAGCACTATTTGAGCAAACAAAATGTCTTTCGGCATGCGATTCGCCTGTATTGTCAAGCCATGCAACCATAAGATTGTCGGTACCATTGTACTCAAATGGCTGGTCTAGAATTATTGTTACCCAACCAGAATTAGCAGGAATAGCAACCTCACCATTATATACTTGAGAAACATTTCCATATTCAGAATCATCAACTTCAAGCCCAATAACATCAACCCAATCGTTGTACTCGAACTCGAAATTATTGACATTACCCATATATATTTTCACATTCCTTACAGCATCAGCATTGTCGTTAGTAATACAATTGAACGAAAGCGAATAAATTGTCCTTGCTCCACCCATTTCCAACGCATTGAACAACTGCTGCGAATAACCGTATTTTCCTGCTGTGTTCACAGGCAATGCCTCACGAATATAAGTTTGCGTTCCAACCTGTAGATATGTTTCCGTTTCAATAGTATCGACTTCAACAGCAGGTGGTTCAACATATTCAAGTCCAAAACGTATATTGTTGCGCTTGTTGGTTTTCGTTCCATAAGTTACGTTAAGGTTGTATATTGCATGACTATCATTACTTTCGTATATTGCCGACTCATATTCAGACATAGAACACTGGAATTTGAGCGAACCTACATAATTTTCCGAAATATCCTTTACTGCCACAACCAAATTGTCGGTTCCGTTATAATTAAACGGTGTACGAAGCACAAAAGTTATCCAACCGCTTTCTCCTTCTATAAGTACATTTTGCGAACTAACATTTACCAGATTAGACTTAACCCAATCATTACTATAGTCATATTCGTACTTTGAAGTATGTCCCATATATAGTATTAAGTTTCTATTAAACGATTCAATGCTATTGTCAGAATAGTAGAAAGAAACCGTATATATCGTACGCGGTCCGCCCATTTCGTACGAATTAAACAACTGTTGCGAATAACTATAATTATAATATGTATTGGTTGGCAATTCTCCTGATGTTTCCGAACCTGTTCCTACTTGCAGGTATTCGGCTGTTTCTATTGTATCAACAACATGTGCAGGCGGTTCTACATATTCGAGTCCGAAACGAACATTGTTGCGATAATAACGCAAAGCGCAATCACATTCGGAAAACGAAGTCGTATTAAGCGAAGCAGAATAAGAAGCAGCGGCACACACCGACAGGCTTCCTTCGATATTGCTACCGACAAACGACAATTGAGAATCCAATCGACTTGTATTGTCGACAACTGCTACTACTAAATTATCTGTACCATTATAAGCAAACGGTCTATCAAACACAAGCATTGTCCAACCGCTTTCCGCATCGAAGCGCATCGTACCAGAATAAACCTTTGTCATTTCAGTGACATTCACAAAATCATCATTGGCAGAATCAAATTCATCCTTCTGTGTATGACCCAAATATGCCTTTACATTTCGAGTAAACTCACCGTTTGTATTGCCAGTATAATTGAACGACAGCGAATAAATTGTACGGCTTCCGCCAAAATCCTCCGCCCTGAATATCTGCTGCGAATACGACCAATTTCTGATCAATTGAATTGGTAGGTCACCCGCTATTTCAATATTGCCTGTTCCAACTTGCAGATATGCATCGGTTTCCTCAACATCTACAACATATTGCACCGGCTCTACATATTCAAGACCAAACCTAACATTGCTACGGAAACGACACAAATTGCCACCATAATAAGACATCTCACTGTATGAAAGCGCACTATAATTAGAAAAAGCCACGGCACTACTTTTCACAATATTAGAGCAGGCGAACTGCACCGGATTGCTTTCTGGTCCTCCTGTCACATCGACAACTGTAAGCATCAAATTGTCAACGCCATTATAATGGAACGGAGTATTGAACACTATCGTTGCCCAACCGCTTTCCGACTCTATCCTCAGTTGTCCGGAATAGACCTTTGTCATATCAACCCAATTAACGACCTCGTTAACAGCATCATACTCCAGCTTTTCTGTATGGGCAAGGTAAACCTTCAAGTTGCGAGAAATATCACCGTTTGTATTTTCCAAATAGTTGAACGACAAACTATATATTGTCTTCTCGCCGCCCAATTCGCGCGAATCGAAAATCTGTTGCGAAAACGACCAGTTTTCGTCAGTTTTTACTGGCAGAAAACTTTTAGCATTAGTTGTATTTGTACCAACTTGAAGATATTCCGATGTTTCTTCGACATCAACAGCTGGAAGTTCTGGAGTTTGCTCCACAATGCCAAACCTTACATTGTTACGCTTATTCCCTACATTTCCATAAATATACGATTCTGCTATGCTAATATTATAATCACTGAATGAAGAAATCGACATTGATTCTTCCAATTCCGAACAATTGAAAAGTCTATTATCGGTAGTTGATTCGGTATTGTCATAAACAGCAAGTACCAAATTGCTTGTACCATCATATTCAAAAGGTGTTTCGAGTACAATTGTCGCCCACGATGCCTCGGCAGGAATTGTCATCAATCCAGAAAACACCTTTGTCATATTTGACAAACTTACAAAGTCATAATAACCGGAAAACAAAGATTTTTCCGTATTTGCCATATATATCTACACATACCTCTGCACCTCCTCTGTTTCGTTGCCTGAATATTCAAACGACAACGAATAAATGGTTTTAGCGCCACCCATTTCATTGGATAGGAAAATTTGCTGGGTGTATCCATAATTATATGATGTTTGAACAGGAAGCGCTACTGATGCATTACCAGTTCCCACCTGTCTATACGAATCTGTATCTACAACATCCAGCGTTGCACCTTCGTATCCCTTAAGGCTAATATCATCAAGCAAAAAGCCATAACCGTACTTCGGAATACCAACAAAAGCAATCTGGAAATTTTCTGGCAAATCAGACACAACAAACAACATTCTCATTCGTGTCCAGTCATCATGATAATCCAGTATTTCTGCCAGTACAGTTTCATTTGTACCATCAACAAGTTTTACAATCATACGGTCGTGATCGCCACTCCAATTAGGGTTAGCATAGTAGAATGTAAACTCGAGCGTATCAATACCTGTTGGGCGCACAAAAAACGGAGATACCAGCATGGCAGTATCACCTTCGCGTGTTGAATTACTAATTACAGCATTCATAGAACCACTATGTGCATTATTAAGGCTACCACCATTTGCAGCACCAGTTCCCAATCCCCACTCGGCATCTCCAGACACAATGCTGGTTGTCCAACCATTTGTTGTGAAACTATTGCTCTCGAAATCCTCTGTCCACGGATAAGCACTTATCTGTGCAAAAGCACACTGCACCAACAATAGCAGCAAAGGTATGATTATCAATATTCTTTTCATATCCAAACTTAATTATAAATTCCTTGCAAAACTAACAAAAAATGGGAATGCGGACAAATGATTTACAATTTTAGATTTCGGGAATAGATAATGGGCAAAAAGGCTAAAAGGCTGAAAGGCTAAAAGCCCAAAAGCAGGAAAGAAGTCGCTGCGCGAGAACGACGAAGCCCTCAACTAAGTTAAATCTTACAAATTAACACAAATCATTCAAATAAATTTGTTCGATTTGAAAAGATTTGTCAGATTTAGCTACGCTGAGGGTTTCACCGTTCTGCTCGAAAGGGCACTCCAAATACCACATTAGAAACAGCGTAGCATGAAACGGCATAGCCATAGAAACCTAGAAACTCAGAAACAGCGTAGCGTAGAAACGGGCTTTAGCCCACAGAAACTCTTATATGACCTTCCTTCTCCTCATTTCCCAGAAGCATTTGCGTGTAGCATCGACATCGGCGGCGGAATTGTGAGCATCATAGAACTCGGTTCCGAAAAGTTTCTTGTAAAGTTCCTGAAGCTTAGGCCACTTGTAACCTCCGCGATAGCCCGGCAACTTGCAATAATCAGTTCCTGCAAGCATTGTACAGTACGATTTCATACTCGAAAGTTGAACATCAACACCTCTCCTAATAAATTCAGCATCAACGACATGAATATCAAAAGAAATGTTATGTCCGACAATATATTCGGCAGAATCCAATGTACGGCAAAACAAAGCCAATGCCGAATCCAAAGGAACACCTTCTGCCAAAGCCCTTTCTGTCGTAATTCCATGAACAGATGCCGCACCATCGGGAATTTCATACCCATCGGGACGGACAATGCAGTCGTGAACAGAAAGCACATTGCCTTGATTGTCGGTAAGAATCCAGCTCAACTGAACCAATCGTGGCCAGTTCAGAGTATCGCTTGCAGGAGCTTCGTAATCGTGTGGAAGACCTGTTGTTTCGGTATCGAAAAACAGATAGTTATGACCTGCGAAAGCAAGTCCGCACGACAACATAAACAAAAAGGTTATCAACGACTTCATAACATTATTTTTTGCAAAATTAAAATAAATGTTCACATGAGACAATAAAAAAACAGCAGCCGACCCTCGCCGACTGCCGTAAACCATGGTTGGGGCGGATGGAATCCGCCTAGAAGGGACGGAACATATTGCGGTGTATAATATGTAGGGGCAGGTTTCAAACCTGCCCCTACAATACACCGCAAACATTACGGTTGTTTATTATCATCTATTATTCTCACCCTTTGGGTTGCTAATTGGCGGTGCAACAGCCGTCCGCTCGTGGCTGGGTGGCACACTCCGTGTGCGCCACGCGCTACCGCCTGCTCCACCGCCGATTATGCCATTCTCGCCATTCCTGCCCGACAATGGTTAGTTCTGAGACACGCAGACTGGACGAACAGTAAACCCACAATAGCGGCGGTAGTTGTTCACGAAGTAAATGCCCGAATTGAAGTAGAGGCGCCACGCGTGGTACGTACTGCCCGTGTAGAGCGAACTCGACCAGTAGAGGCCATAAGAACCGGCAGAGTAGAGCTCACTATCGCTGCGGCGGCCAGCAGCAGGCAGGAAGATGGAGTTGTCGTTAGGTCCAGTGAACAAGGTTCCGTTTACACCGTTCTGGGTTATCCATGTCACGGTACAGTTGTCAATCAATTCTTCAAACTCTTCTTTTGTCGGCATACGCCAAGCAGAACCCCAGTTGGCGGTGGCGGCATCGTCGCTCGCTTCGAGGGTGGTAAGGTCGTCCGTGAAGCCACCGTTGCCGTAACTTGAATTGTTACAGTATTTGGTCAGGGTGCTTTCATAACCGTTGCAAAGGCTGTATGTCGCCCAACTATAGGTGTCCTTTGGAGTGGTTTCGCCCCAAGCAAAGTAGTCGCCGTAGTCTTCGGGATTAGTTGCACCTATGTTGCAGGTAGCCCACTTGGTGCCAGAGGGCAAGCCAAGATCAACAAAATCGTGCCCTGTCCTAACAATCATATTTAAATGCTCTATTGTTGTTTGCAACTCTGCATTTTGAGTTTGTAGTGTTGCAATAATATCATCAACATACTTTTTTGTTGCAGCATCTTGATTGTCTGTCGGGTCGGTTACATTCTTCAGTTGCGCATTTACGGAATTGCCCAAGGCGGCTGCATCGGCAAGGGTTTGGGATTCGGTGGAAATGTAGTTGGCATCGTTCTCGAAGGAAGAAACGGTTGTCGGAATGGTTGGGATTGTAGGCTTATTTGTCAAGTCGTTGTAGTTTCCGCTGAAAAGTTCGGGCTTGTTGGTAATTTCCGAGTAAGTGTAAGTCGGCTTTGCATTTGCCTTTGCCCAAGCGGGAACAGTCGGGTCGGTTTCCGAGGTCAGGTAGTTGGCATCATTATCAAAGGCGGAAACATTGGTAGGAATGGCTGGCACAGAAGCAACCATAGCGTCCACATATTCCTTTGTTGCGGCATCGTGTTCTTCGGTGGGGACTGCAACATTCTTTATCTGGTTATTTCCTGCCGAATTGCCCAAGGCAACTACATTCGCCAAAGTCTGGGTTTCGGTATATGAAGTTAGGTAATTTGCATCATTTGTAAATGCGGAAACATTTGTGGGAACAGTTGGAATTGTCGGCGTACCTTCAATTTCAGAATAGCTGTAAACTGGCTTGTTTTCTGCCTTTGCCCAAGCGGGAACGGTCGGATCTGTTTCGGTTACGACATAGTTGGCATCATTCTCAAATGCAGAAACATTTGTCGGTACGGTTGGAATTTCTGGTGTTCCTTCAATTTCCGAATATGTGTAAACTGGCTTGTTTTCTGCCTTTGCCCAAGACGGAACGGTCGGGTCGGCTTCGGTTACAACATAGTTTGCATCATTGGTGAATGCGGAAATATTAGTCGGTACGGTTGGGATTTCGGGTGTTCCTTCAATTTCAGAATAGTTGTAAACTGGCTTGGTATTTGCCTTTGCCCAAGCAGGAACTGTCGGGTCGGCTTCGTTTACGACATAGTTGGCATCGTTTTCAAATGCAGAAACATTTGTCGGTACGGTTGGGATTTCGGGTGTGCCTTCAATTTCCGAATAGTTGTAAACTGGTTTTGCATTTGCCTTTGCCCATGCTGGAACTGTCGGATCGGCTTCGTTCACAACGTAGTTTGCATCGTTGTTAAATGCGGAAATATTAGTCGGTACGGTTGGAATTGTCGGCGTACCTTCAATTTCTGAATAGTTGTAAACTGGCTTTGTTTCTGCCTTTGCCCAAGCAGGAACAGTTGGGTCGGCTTCGTTCACAACGTAGTTTGCATCATTTTCAAATGCTGAAACATTTGTCGGAACAGTTGGGATTTCAGGTGTTCCTTCAATTTCCGAATAGTTGTAAACTGGTTTGTTTTCCGCTTTTGCCCAAGCAGGAACTGTCGGGTCAGTTTCATTCACAACGTAGTTTGCATCATTGGTGAATGCGGAAACGTTAGTTGGTGTATTCTGAATTTCAGAGTAATCGTAGGTCGGCTTTGCATTTGCCTTTGCCCAAGCTGGAACTGTCGGGTCTGCTTCGTTTACAACGTAGTTTGCGTCATTGGTAAAAGAGGAAACGTTAGTTGGTGTATTCTGAATTTCAGTGTAGTCGTAAGTCGGCTTTGTATTTGCCTTCGCCCAAGCTGGAACTGTCGGGTCTGCTTCGTTTACAACGTAGTTTGCGTCATTGGTAAATGAGGAAACGTTAGTTGGTGTATTCTGAATTTCCGAATAGTTGTAAACAGGTTTTGTATTTGCTTTCGCCCAAGCAGGAACTGTCGGGTCTGCTTCGTTCACAACGTAGTTTGCATCGTTGTTAAATGCGGAAACGTTTGTTGGTGTATTCTGAATTTCCGTGTAGTCGTAGGTTGGCTTTGCGTTTGCCTTTGCCCATGCTGGAACTGTCGGGTCTGTTTCATTCACAACATAGTTTGCATCGTTGTTAAATGCGGAAACGTTAGTTGGTGTATTCTGAATTTCAGAATAGTTGTAAACTGGTTTTGCATTTGCCTTTGCCCAAGCTGGAACTGTCGGGTCAGTTTCATTCACAACATAGTTTGCATCGTTGTTAAATACGGAAATATTAGTCGGTACGGTTGGAATTGTCGGCGTACCTTCAATTTCTGAATAGTTGTAAACTGGCTTGTTTTCTGCCTTTGCCCAAGCAGGAACTGTCGGGTCTGCCTCATTTACAACGTAGTTTGCATCGTTGTTAAATGCGGAAACGTTTGTTGGTGTATTCTGAATTTCCGTGTAGTCGTAGGTTGGCTTTGCATTTGCCTTAGCCCAAGCAGGAACTGTCGGGTCGGCTTCAGTTACAACGTAGTTGGCATCGTTCTCAAATGCGGAAACATTTGTCGGAACAGTTGGGATTTCTGGTGTGCCTTCAATTTCTGAATAGTTGTAAACTGGCTTGTTTTCTGCCTTTGCCCATGCTGGAACTGTCGGGTCGGCTTCGTTTACGACATAGTTGGCATCGTTTTCAAATGCAGAAACATTTGTCGGTACGGTTGGAATTTCGGGTATTCCTTCAATTTCTGAATAGTTGTAAACTGGCTTTGTTTCTGCCTTAGCCCAAGCAGGAACAGTCGGATCTGCTTCGTTCACAACATAGTTTGCATCGTTCTCAAATGCTGAAACGTTGGTCGGTACGGTTGGGATTGTCGGTGTACCTTCAATTTCAGAATAGTTGTAAACTGGCTTTGTGTTTGCCTTCGCCCAAGCAGGAACTGTTGGGTCTGATTCCTCAGTCAAATAGTTTGCATCGTTGTCGAATGCGGAAACATTTGTCGGAACAGTTGGGATTTCCGGTCTGTTTGTCAAGTCATTGTAATCGCCACTGAAACCTACAGCTACTGGCGGAAGTTTCACAAAACCGCCATCCGACAAGAATATTGTATCGTTGCTGATAGATAGAATTTGGCGTTCTGGAATTTCTGGCGTATTCTGAATCTCAGAATAGTCGTATTGCGGTTTTGTTTCCGACTTTGCCCATTCTGGAACGGTCGGATCTGTTTCTTCCGTTAGGAATCCACTTACATCAGGCACATTGCCAGCCGTCTGGGCGTACATTGCATACGGAACCGCAAGCAACTGACTCACACCTATAATATCGTAGTCGCTGCCACCGTTAAAGTCGGTTTCGGTCTTTACAAAGAACGGTCCGTTTGCCCAGTTAATGGCTGAGAAATCGTCACTGCTTGTGCCGTTCCCGATTTCTATCGTCAGCAAGCCGTTGGCGTTGGTCGTTGCCGAATGAGTTTCGGCATAGACGGCTTCGCCGTCAACGCTTCCCTGCAAGATGCTTACGCGCACCGAAATGTCGCTGTTAATAACTAAATTGTTGTCGCTTCCGCGAACCACCGCCTGATAACTCATCTTTTGCGGTACTTGCGCAAATGTCATTGCGCTGATAATTAGGCAGAATATTGCCAAAATGAAACTTTTCTTCATTGTTATATTCTTTTTATCTGTTTATCATTTATTATTGAAACACAAAATTTTGTGTCTTTACATTTCGTGGGGACGTTGCACGCAACGTCGCTACAACGTTTTATTATCCTTTTTTCGCTCCCAGAGCTTGTCGAAGGGGCGTTTCTATTTGCGTTTCGTTATCCTTCACTTCGACAGGCTCAGTGTGCGGTTATTTTTTCACAACCTTAAATGTTTTTACCTCGTTTTTTCCTTTCGTTACACGGACAAAATACGTTGCCGGCGGTAAAGACTGCATATCTATACTGGTTTCAGACGAACTTATTTGCATCTGCATTATTTCCTTGCCTGTAATGTCGTACATTGCATAGTCAAGATCGTTAATGAAGTCACCGTCAATAAGCAATGTAAGGTAATCGCTTGTAGGATTCGGAAATGCCGACAGCGAAATGTTTGCCGAAATTGGATTTTGCACCTCGGTGACATCATAAATTTCGTATGCCTGTTGCACACCTTCACTAACTTGTCCGCTAGTACCAACATTGGCGGAATAGAATGGCTGTCCTACGGTGTAACTTACGCTTCCAGAACTGCCGTTGGCATTGCCGCCAGAAGCAGGAACTGCATTTTGTGCAAATACTGCTGTGCCAGAAAGGACAAACAACAAAATAATACTATAAAACTTTCTCATATATTTATGAATTGATAATTTTCAATGGATAATGAAAAGATAAAGCACTGACACCAAACAATTTACAAGAAATTGCATAATAATTCCTTGCAATAAAAGAACCAATATTAGCTATTGCACAAAACCGCATAAGGTTCAAAGTCAAAACTCAATTGCAAAATTACAACAAATCATAGAATTGATAGATTTGATTTTTAGTTTTTTTTCAAAAATTGTAGGAATATCAAAACTTATTATTTTTGCGCCCATGAAAAAAGATTCGCCACTGATAATATATCCGTTGCTGGTAATAGCAATGGTATTCTGGTCGTTTTCGTTCATCTGGGCGAAACAGGCGCTTGTCAGTTACAATCCGATAACAATCATTTACCTGCGTACAATTGTAGCATCCGTAATACTATTTCTCATACTGCTTGTCTCAAGGAAAAGGATAAAAATTCGGCTGAAAGACCTGCCAATCTTCATAATTCTTGCCTTTTTCGAACCCTTCCTCTACTTCCTTGGCGAAACCAACGGACTTACGCGCGTTGATGCATCCACAGCAGGAATAATAATTGGCACAATTCCGCTTTTCACGCCAATAGTCGCATATTTTTTCTTGAAAGAAAGAATTTCGATGCTCAACATAATCGGCATTGTATTGTCGGTAATCGGTGTTGCCATAATGACATTCGATGCCAACCTTAACATGCAGGTGTCGCCCGAAGGACTTATGCTTCTTGGCGTTGCAATACTTGCGACATTGGGCTACACCGTTGCCGTAAAGAAGATTCCAGATGAATATTCCGTGTTTACCATCACTCTGTACCAGAACATTATTGGTTCGGTAATGTTCCTGCCGTTAGTCATCATATTCGAGCGAGACAACATAATGCAGACTGGATTTGTGTGGGATTCAGTTTTTCCGATAATAGAACTTGGAATATTCGCATCGGCTGCTGCATTTGTATGCTACACATACACACTGCGTTATATCCCGATTGCCCGTGCAAACATCTTCACGAACCTGATTCCTGTTTTCACGCTTTTCTTGTCGGCATTCCTGCTTGGCGAAGAAATCAACATTCAGAAAATAATTGGAATAACAGTCGTCCTGACTGGCGTTTTTGTGGCACAGGCGAAGAAGAATACAGTAATAAAATAGGTTTAATTGTAGGCACGCAATGAATTGAGCGCACGAAAATTGGGTAATATTGATATGGTTTAATTGGCTTTTAGCCTTCAAGCCTGCGAGCCTATTAGCCTTTTTTGTTTGAGATTGTTTGAAATTGTTAGCGCAAATCTAAATTCGTAAATCGTAAATCGTAAATATATTATATCTTTGCGCTACGATTTTTTAATAAGTACGAATTATGGATTTTGATTTAATAGTATTGGGCAGCGGTCCCGGCGGATATGTCGCTGCAATAAGGGCTTCGCAGCTCGGAATGAAAGTGGCTGTTGTTGAACGCGCACAGCTCGGTGGTATCTGCCTCAACTGGGGTTGCATTCCTACAAAGGCATTGCTGAAGTCGGCACAGGTTTACAACTACATGAAGCACTCGGAAAACTACGGTATCGAACTAGAAGGCACTGCAAAACCAAACTTCGAGAAAGTCATCGCACGTAGCCGCGAAGTGGCAGCAGGAATGAGCAAGGGTATCGAGTTCCTTTTCAAGAAGAACAACATCACCGTTATCAACGGAACAGGAAAACTCGTTGAAGCTCATAAGCTTGCAGTAACAAAGGAAGATGGAAGCGTTGAAAACCTTACTGCCAACCATATAATACTCGCAACTGGCGCTCGCTCCAAAGTTATGCCTAACATTCCGCAGGACGGCGTGAACATCATCGGATACCGCGAGGCACTCACCTTGCCGGCACTTCCCGAATCGATGGTTGTTGTAGGTTCTGGCGCAATAGGTTCCGAACTTGCATTCTTCTATCACTCAATGGGTTGCCAGGTTACACTGATTGAATTCCTTCCAGAAATAGTTCCGCTCGAGGACGAAGAAGTGTCTAAGCAACTGGCACGCTCGTTCAAGAAGATGGGCATAAAGGTTATGACAGGAACAGCAGTACAAAGTGTTGAAATAAAGGATGGTAAGTGCTTGGTTAAATACACCGACAAGAAGGGCGAAAATTCAATCGAATGCGAAAAGGTTCTTTCGGCTGTTGGCGTTGTTACAAACATCGAAAACCTTGGACTCGAAGAACTTGGCATAGCAACCGAACGTGGCAAAGTTGTAGTTGACGACTACTACCGCACATCATGCGAAGGTGTTTACGCAATCGGCGACATCGTTCACGGACCGGCATTGGCACATGTTGCATCAGCTGAAGGTATCTGCTGTGTTGAAAAGATTGCAGGACTTGATGTTGAAAAGATTGACTACGACTATATTCCATCATGTGTTTATACAACTCCAGAGGTTGCTTCGGTTGGATTTACCGAGAAACAATTGCAGGACAAGGGTATTGAATACAAGGTCGGCAAGTTCCCGTTCACCGCATCGGGCAAGGCTATGGCAGCAGGCAACAGGGATGGTTTTGTAAAACTTCTCTTCGATGCCAACAACGACGAACTGCTTGGCGCACACTTTATTGGCGACAACATTGCTGAAATGATTGCAGAAATGGCAGCCTTCAAGAAATTGAACGGCAAGGCAAAACAGCTCATAAAGACCATTCACCCGCACCCGAGCCTATCGGAAGCAATCATGGAAGCCGCAGCCGCAGCACATAACGAAGTGATTCACATTTAGCATATTGGCTAACGAAGATACAAAAGGATGCGAAAAAGCATCCTTTTTTGTTAATGTACATATCATAATCGTATTACTAAAATTCATACGTATTAGTCCAAATCTTCATATTCTATTCGCAAAAAAATTGCTTACTTTGCAAAATTTTTGGCAAAGGAAATGGCAGACAAGGAATTTATTACGCTGAAAGGCGTAAAAGTAAACAACTTAAAGGACATCAGCCTTGAAATACCACGCAACAAACTCGTTGTGATAACAGGGCTGTCAGGTTCTGGAAAATCATCATTGGCATTCGACACTCTATTTGCCGAAGGACAACGCAGATATGTGGAAAGTTTGTCTTCGTATGCCCGACAGTTTTTAGGCAAGATGCACAAACCCGAAGTCGATTTCATAGATGGCATTCCGCCAACAATAGCCATCCGCCAAAAGGTTAACACCCGAAATCCACGCTCCACTGTCGGCACATCCACCGAAATTTACGACTACCTAAAACTTCTGTTCGCCAGAATCGGAAAAACCTACTCGCCAATTTCGGGACAGGAAGTCAAAAGCCACAGCACCAACGATGTAATCAACAAGATAACATCAATGCCAGAAGGTACCAAAGTGCTTATCTGCTTTCCTTACACCTTCAACGCCAAGCAAAAGAAAGGCGAACAACTTTCGCTAATTGCCAAGCAAGGCTATACAAGATTCGTCTGCAATGGCGAAATGCAACGCACCGATGAAATAACCAACGTAAAGGATTTGGGCGAAACAATACATATCGTCCTCGACCGCCTCACTGTGAAACCCGAAGAAACACTTGTCGGACGAATAGCTGACTCTGTGCAGACTGCATTTTTCGAGGGAAAAGGCGAATGCTTTGTTTATGAATATGGTGAAAAGCTAATACAACATTCCTTTTCAAACCGCTTCGAAGCCGACGGCATAACATTCGAGCAACCTACTGTAAACCTCTTCAGTTTCAACAATCCTATAGGAGCTTGTCCTACCTGCGAAGGTTTTGGAAAAATACTAGGCATTGATGAAGATTTGGTGATTCCCAACAAGGGTATGAGCATTTACGATGGCGCCGTTTTCTGCTGGCGTGGCGATGTCATGAAGCAATGGAACCACGACTTCATGTTAAGCAGCGCAAAAATCAAATTTCCAATACACCGTCCTTATTATCAGTTAACTGAAGAGGAAAAAGAAATATTATGGAACGGCGATAAGGCTCATGGAATATATGGAATCCGCGATTTCTTCGACTATCTTGAAACGCAGAAGTACAAAATCCAGAACCGTGTGCTAATATCAAGATACAGAGGCAAAACCACTTGTCCCGACTGCCACGGCAAACGATTGAAAAAGGAAGCATTGTATGTCAAAATTAATGGGAAAAGCATTGGTGACCTTATTGACATGCCAATAAGTGAACTCGTTGATTTTTTCAACAATCTGAAACTAAACGAGTTTGACGAACAAGCATCTGCCCGTCTGCGCGAAGAAATACGCGTAAGGTTGGAATCAATGATGGAAGTCGGTCTTGGATATTTGACACTAAACCGTTCTGCATCAACACTTTCGGGTGGAGAATCACAGCGTATGAGCTTGGCAACAGTTTTCGGTTCGGGACTTGTCGGATCGCTGTATGTTCTTGACGAACCAAGCATCGGCTTGCACGAACGCGACACACAGAACCTCATAACCATTCTTAAGAAACTTCGTGATAAGAAAAATACGGTAGTCGTTGTGGAACACGACGAAGCCATAATCCGTGCCGCCGACCACATAATCGACATTGGTCCGCTTGCTGGAGAATTTGGCGGTGAAGTGGTATTTGAAGGCGATATAAAGAAGTTGGAGAAAGCAGATACTCTTACAGCAAAATATCTTCGTGGCGAACTGCAAAATCCCAAGAATGACAAACCGTTGAAATGGCGTAATTCCATTAAAGTCGAAGGGGCTCGCCTCAACAACCTGAAAAACATTACGATAACATTTCCGCTCAATGTAGCAACCGTCATTACTGGCGTTAGCGGTTCGGGTAAAACAAGTCTTGTAAAAGGCATCCTCTACCCTGCCATTCGTCGTGAACTTGGAGTTTCGGCAGACAAAACTGGCGATTTCGACAGAATTTCGGGCGACATTAAAATGATTAAGAACATCGAATATGTTGACCAGAATCCAATTGCAAAATCAAGTCGCTCGAATCCAGCAATTTACATCAAGGCGTTCGATGAAATACGCAAACTTTTCGCAGAGCAAAAAACGGCAAAACTCAATGGTTTGAAGGCATCGCACTTTTCATTCAACTCCGAGGGCGGGCGATGCGAAGTTTGTCAGGGAGAAGGGGAAATAACGGTTGAAATGCAGTTTATGTCGGATATTCACCTCGTATGCGAAGCTTGTAACGGGAAACGATTCAAGGACGAAATTCTGGAAATAAAGTACCGCGACAAGAACATATACGACATTTTGGAAATGAGCATAAAGGAAGCCGTTGACTTTTTCGCACAAGGTGATGGCAAATTGGAAAAGAACATAGTTTCCCTGCTTCAAAACTACATAAATGTAGGACTTGGCTACCTGAAAATGGGACAGCCATCGAGCACGCTCAGCGGTGGCGAAAGCCAAAGAATAAAACTGGCGACTTTCCTAAGCATGGAAAATTCCGAACCTACAATCTTCATCTTCGATGAACCGACCACTGGTCTGCATTTCCACGACATCAACAAGTTGCTAAAAGCCATGGAAATCATGCGTCAGAAAGGTCACACATTGATAATAATAGAGCATAATCCCGAAGTCATTAAGTTTGCTGACTGGATTATAGACCTTGGTCCAGATGGCGGAAAAGATGGTGGAAACCTTGTATTCGAAGGTACTCCTACCGACTTGCTAAAATGCAAGGAATCTGTAACTGGAAAAATATTGCATAATTTCATATAAGGAAATCATGGAAGAAAAAATCATAGAAATACTGAAAAAATACACATTTGACGATAAAATTTGGGACAATTTCAAGCCAGAAATGAACCTAAAAGATGACCTGAAAATCAATTCAGCCCGTGTTGTTGACATTGTACTAGACCTAGAAGAACAATTCGACATCGAAATAAGCGATGCTGAAATTGAGATGATGAAAACTGTTCAGGATATATACGACATACTGAAGAACAAACAACAATAACCAATAATAACAACAAATGGTGGTTGGGATGCAAAATTTCACAACAAATGGCTATTTTCCACCTTTAACCTTAGCTGTAATTTTGCATCATTAATTCATACGTAAACTCCATATCAAAAAAAGAAAGGGCTGCCTTGCAGGACAGCCCTTCTTATGCATAGTATTATTAACTTAAAATCTTCTTACCATAACAAAGCTCAACAAAGAGTTCTTTGCCATTGTACCCTGAGTCAAGTTCCAGCTCTGCTGGTCTTGTACAAAAGCTACGGCATTGCCTGCATTCTGTTCATCAGATGTCCAGAATCCGCCATAAGGAGAATATAATTCATTTTCACCAATATTATTCAAATAATTGATCATGGCCTGCATTTCGACACTTGTCGGCAAATACCAGTCACTCTTGCCTCCTTGAGTTGACTGATAGCACTTTAATGCAGCGTATTCTCCTTCGAATCCGATTGATGTGTGATAACTTACAATTGCTTCAGTATTGGTTCTACCCGAAACAGTTATCGAACTTGGAGCATCGGTATTCAAGGCTATGCCTGCGGTTGAACCCCATATTGCAGAGTCGCCCTCTTCAGTTTCTGGTCCCATTGATACAGATGTTGAATACTCGAGAGCAAAACCATTCGTATCATCAGCATAGAAAATTATACCGCCACCAGGACCATTGTCGCCTTCCTGCAAAGTATTTACTGAATACTGATTCGTTGTTATAAATTCATCAACAACTCTTACATAAGCCCAATATGTATAAGAGGTACCTTTTCTCAAACCATTAAGTATAAATTCCTCAGTTCCATTTGATGAAGATACCTTTCTAACGGTATCATAAGATGCATGGTTGGCCGTATCAATTGCAAAGACAATACCACATTCGCAATCGCTTCGTCCGTTAGCATCCACATAGCAGGAAACTGTCATCGAATGAGTGGTAAGGTTACTAACACTCTGCTGCGGATCCATCGATACGCTTGGCACATTAGCTGGTTCTATCGACACTGCCGACGACAAATCGCCATATACTGTGTAGCCCGTAGTAGTAATTGCATATGGTGCAAAATACATAGTCTTGTTTACTATCGGCAAGTTGACTCTTGACGAGAATCGTCCAGACATAACAGAACCTCTGGCGGTTTCGGTAAGATCACTTGCACTGCTAGGTGGAGTTACTCCTGCATCATAAAATTTGTACTTGAAGCCGATTTCAGAAAATTCGTAACCGGCATCGTTAATAATATTTCCTTGTAAATCAACATACGATGAAGTAAGTACTGATGCTATTTCATCGGCCTGTATCCTAATATTTTCAGGATTCTGTGGAACTGCAAACATCTTTACTGTTCCATAATATGGCTGCTCGCGGAAAATTGCGTATGCACGGAATACATAAGTTCCGCCTTCCTGCAATCCCTCTATAGTAGAACTAAACACAATAACATCGTCGCGCGTACTAACATCCGATGCTGGATACAAGAACGAATTGTTACGGTAATAATCGAGATTTGATGAATTTGCAACATAATTGTCGTATGTATCGAAAGCAAATCCCATTTCCATTATGCTGTCAGCAGAGTTACCGTCAAGCAGAACCACACGACCAGCAACATCAACGCTTTCGATTGTAACATTACCGGCATCATTGGTAACAACGCTTATGTCATGTGCGACATTATTGTTCGTTGAAAATTCAATAACCCTACTATAGCAATAGTTAAGAGATGTATCACCCTCAGAAAAAGTAAATGCTCTCATGCAGTACCTTGTGTTTGGTTCTAGACCTCTAAGTACAACAGAAAACTTTGTTACAGATGAAACTTCTGCTTCGTCATGACCTCCCGAATAATAATATTCTGTTATCCAATTGTTGCTATTATTCTCATTTTCAAAAGTAAATGCTTCTGGAGATTCATATGTGTCGTAAACAGACTTTGCCACAAGCATTATACCTGCCTCGCGAATAGGATTCTGGCTTACATTTTCGAGGATTTCACCGTATGCGACCACATAATTGCCAAAAATTTCATCATCATTAGGCGCATATATTGCTATTCTCGTCTGACCAGCACGGAGAACTATCTCGACAGTCGTCAAATCCATATCATCGGAGTACATAACAGTTCCAGATTCACCGACTACATGATAACCGTCAATATCGGCTTCAATTATAAGTTGAAATTCTACATTCTTGCGGACATACAATCTATCGCCTTCATTTAAGTCGTTGGAATATACGCCAGTATTGTTCGGGTCGGTAAACAAGCAATTGTAAGCAATCTCTTCTTCATCACTATACACAACTGTGACAGTTGCATAAAAAGATTCGACAGCCCCCTTGTTCATGGTTTTGTATCCTTTTTTCACTTCCAGACGCAAAAAACCAACTTTTCCCATATCCAGCGGATCCTTGTGACATCCTGCTATGAATGCCAACGACAAAACCGCTACAATTAAAAGAAATAAATTCCTTTTCATATCTTAGAATATTTTCTTTGACAACTTGATGTAAAAATTAAACTTCTGGCTATCCTTGATGTTCTGGTTTTCTGTCTTAACATATACAGGCTGAGCTAACACGCACATAAGGTCGATTCCCCAGTACGAGAAAGCTATTGCCGCCCTTACATCAATGGAAGTATAAGCCTGATTTGACTTTGAAGTCGGGAACTCAACCACATCGTCATTCCATGAATATGTATGTTTATGGTAAATCGTTCCAGCCGAACTGTTCATCACTGCGAAACCAGCGTGCAACGACATAAAGCTCAGCACTGGATAGTCAAACGAGGTGTTGCACGAAAAGAAATTTCCGTTGGATGTTACATAGTTCACCATTTCGTTACCTGACTGCAACTTGTTATTATCATCGTAGTATGGAACCGACAATGTAAGGTCGCGCTTGCATTTTCCGCTCAGACGGTACGACAAATTGTTGTACACCCTGAAATAAGCGTGTCTATATTGGAAAGTATTCGAGAATATATAATCGAAACTTCCCGTACCCATCGGAACAATGTAGCCTTTTACTGTTCTGTTCTTATTTCCTGTTGGAAACGAAACTGTTGCAGATATTGCCTCGAAGAACATCTGTGATTGATACTTGTATGATAGTTCTGTACTGATGTCTCCCAAACCGCCATATGCTGCCACATATCCATGCGAATATTTTGCTTTTTTCTGAATGTAAAACGGTATTGCAACTGTGAGCGAAACGCCCTTGTAACCTATAGACAATGGGACATTCAAATATTTACTCATTGCACTGAAACCTGCTTCTGCTGCTACTCCATACTGGAAATCCTTGTCGGAAATGGTGAAGTTGTTCTCCGTTTCCGCAGCACCAGGGATATTAATACCGTTTCCATTAACCAATGGGTCGTCAAAGTTAGTCGGGTTATCCTGCAATGTTTCAACACTTTCCGGGTAGAAAACCAATCCGCCTATCGTCTGGGCATTCGACACGAAAGAAACCGCACAACAAGCTACTAGGCATATCGCCATATGCTTGAAATAAGTTTTGATATTAATTCTCATACGTAACCTATTTATACAATTTTGCAAATATATACAAAAAAAATTATACCGCAAGGAATAAAATGAAAAAGATTAAAAAAAGTAACGGTTGACAGCAATGATTGATGGTTTATGGGCTGACGACGTTTCTATGGGCAGGAGCCCAGTTTCTAATTGTTTCTGGTTTCTACGCTGCGCTGTTTCTATGGGCTAGCGCCCAGTTTCTAATTGTTTCTGGTTTCCACGCTGCGCTGTTTCTATGGCTGGCGCCCTGTTTCTAATTGTTTCTGGTTTCTACGCTGCGCTGTTTCTATGCTGGCGCCCTGCTTCTAATTGTTTCTGGTTTCTACGCTGCGCTGTTTCTATGGCTGGCGCCCTGTTTCTAATTGTTTCTGGTTTCTACGCTGCGCTGTTTCTATGGCTGGCGCCCTGTTTCTAATTGTTTCTGGTTTCTACGCTGC
>JAFZLK010000056.1 GCA_017551515.1 Bacteroidales bacterium
GATAAACCACCTGTCCCAATGCATTCACAATCTCTATTTCGGAAATTATTTCCGATGAGGTTATGTTGAGAATGTCGTTGGTTGGGTTCGGGAAGATGGAGATTTCCGGTAATGCGATGTTCGAAATGTCGGTTGCTGGAGCGAAGGTTGCAATGTACATTGCATCACCGGTTACTGTGATTTCACGCGGGTTGTCGGTGTTGCCGTCGCTCCATTGTACGAACTGATAGCCTTCGTTTGCTTCGGCGGTGAGTGTAACAACAGTTCCTTCAGCGTATGTTCCGCCACCAGTTACAGTTCCGTATTCAGGATTTGCGGAAACCGCTGTAATCGTGTAGGTCGTTGCTGGCGGAACTTCTGCGAACAGTGCTACATATACAGCATCCCCAGTTACGGTAATTTCGCGTGGGTTGTCGGTGTTTCCGTCGCTCCATTGTACGAACTGATAGCCATCATTGGCTTCGGCGGTGAGAGAAACAACAGTTCCTTCAGCGTATGTTCCGCCACCAGTTACAGTTCCGTATTCAGGATTTGCGGAAACCGCTGTAATCGTGTAGTTTGCCACTGGGGAAATTTCTTCGAAAGACGCTTCATATGTTGCATTTTCCATTACCGTGATTTCGCGTGGATTGTCGGTGTTGCCGTCGTTCCACGATACAAACCTGTATCCGTCGTTTGCAATGGCTTCAATGTTTATTACCGAGCCTTCGGGATATGTTCCGCCGCCAGTGACGGTTCCGTATTCCGGATTTACTGAAACTACCGTAATCGTATAATTTTCAATAGGAGCGGCTTCGGCGAAGGTTGCGATATATGTGGCGTTTTCGGTTACCGTGATTACGCGCGGATTTTCAGTATTGCCGTCGCTCCAAGATACAAATTCGTAGCCTGCATTAGGTATTGCAGCAAGCGTGATGTCAAGTTCGGCTGGATAGGTACCGCTACCCGAAACTGTGCCAAAGTTTACATTGTTGCTAAATGCCGTAATTGTATAGTTGTCAACAAATTCGTTTGCAACGATGTTGGAAGACAACGAAACTTCATCATTCTTGGCACCGTTGTTTGTAACTATCTCAACGCGGTAGTACATTCCCTCCTCCAAGGTGTTGGTAAGGTCGGTGAACGAATTAAGTGTGGATGGCACTTCTCCAATCATTACCATGTCGCGCGGATTTGTGCCTCTATATATTTTGTAAGAGCTAAGTTCCAAGCCCTCGTAATGCGACCAAATCAGATTCCAGATTGTTCCAACTCCGCGGTTTATTGTGAGGTGCATGGTCTTGTGTAAGTCACTCATAGGAGACATGCCTCCGCATTCATCAATTGCACAAACCTTGTAGCGATATGCCCGTGCTTCCGGTTCCGATGTTAAATCAATGTAATTGTGTGCACTTGGTCTTTCAATCCGATTGATGCAGTTATATACATTTGCCACACTATCTTCCCTGTAAATTTCGTAGCCAGCTATGCCTTCGGTGGAAGCTACATTCCACATAATCATATTCTTTCCGCTGCTACTCATGCCTACGAGCCTTATCTGCGGGGCATCGGTAATTGCCGAGCTGTAACCAACAGTCGTCATTTCCGAAAAACCATGACATCCATTCTCATCCACAACCTCCACATAGTAGTTGTCGGGAGTAGTTACGACAATAGAACTTGTTGTCTCTCCATTCGACCAGATGTATGAATTGTATTCTCCAGTAGAAAGAGTTACGCTTGCGCTTTCTGGGTTACATGCATCGAGAATGCCATCGATTGTAATTTCCGGTTCGGGAATCGGATATATTGTAAGATTAAGCATCACAATGCTATCAGCAGAATTTGCTGCTGTAAAAGTCTGGTAATATTCACCACTCTCGGTATATGTTTGGTCATTCCAAATATAACTGCCACATGATGTTGCTTCAATATTATTGTATATTGTGGGGGTGTCGCCAATTTCGATAAATGTAGCTATATATGTTGCATCTTCTGTAACAATTACATTGTGTGGATTTTCTGTGCTACCATCACTCCAATTTACAAATCTATATCCTTCTGCAGGAGTTGCAGTAAGAATAGCTATTGTATTTTTAATATATTCCCCACCGCCCGAAACATTGCCAAAGTCAGAATTGCTTGAAAGCACTGTAATTATATATGGACAAAGCGTGTCTTGTTGTATATTGTTGAAATTCATCCAATATGAAACTCCTCTATAAATATCAATTTTTCTGCAAGGCACAATTACAGGAATATCGAATATGCTTTCGTAATAAAAGGTATTCTCTGATATTGCAGGAGGGACAACAGGTAACGATACAATAGTATCTATAGAATACAGACCTTCAAACACACCATCAGGAATTACAATAACATTATCACCTATATTCAATTTATTAAGAGTTGTTCCCATAAACACCCATGTAGGTGATTGCAGATTTCTTGTATTATATGTAATCTCTGCCAAAGGTGATGGTTCGTTGTATGTAATACCAGTATAATCATCATAATAAGGCTGACAATAAAAAGCATACTCACCTATGCTTGTAACAGATTCGCCAATTGTTATAGAAGTAAGGCCTGGACAATCGCTAAATGCATAATCACCAATTGTTATAACATTGTTTGGAATATTAATTGTCTCTATATTCGAGCATCCGCTAAAAGCATAATTTCCAATTCCTATTAAAGAATTAGGAAATGTTATATCTAAAAGTCCTTCACAGCCAGAAAAAGCATTATCTGGAATATATGTAACATTATTACCGATATTTATATTTGACAAAGATATGCATCCATAGAACAAACCTCCATCTACAGTACAATTGATAGCATTATAATTTACCAATACCAGATTATTGCAATCAGAGAAGGCTCCACTTCCAATACTTGTGACTGAATGGGGAATTGTTATCTCTGTCAAACCTGTGCATCCCGAAAATGCATTGCCTCCAATACTTGTCAAAGATGTGGGAAATGTTATATGTGACAATCCATGGCAATTATAGAATGCATTGTCTTCAATATATATGACATTTGCAGGAATTGTTGAACTACCACTACCTAATATTAAATGGTTGTCATTGGTTTTTATTAACGCGTTGCAATTATCTCGACTGTCATATGTTTGATTTTCAGAATCTACTATAATTGATTCTAAATCTCCGCAATTATAGAATGCATTGATTCCAATACTAGAAACAGAACTTCCAATTGTTAATGAATTCATACTGCTACAACCATTAAAAGCATTGTTTCCTATAGAAGTAACGGTATTGGGAATTGCTATTGATGTCAACCTACTGCATCCAGAGAACGCAGAATTTCCAATGTTTATTACAGAATTTGGAATTTCTATGTCAATAGCAGATGTACTACATCCTACTATATTAGTCTTTGTATAATTTGAATATATCAAATAACCATCTACATATCCATTAACTGCTAGCGCTCCCCATGGTGCTCCTGTAGCAGTTCCATGATATTCAATATTTTTTGCTTCCATAAAAGCAAATTGACCAATGCTTGTTACCGTATTGGGAATGTTTACATTGTACAATCCACTACAATAACAAAATGCATAATCGCCAATAGAACTAACGGAGTTTCCTATTGTTAAGGATGTAATATTACTGCAATATATAAAAGCATAATTACCAATACTTGGTACAGAATTGCCTATTGTTACAGATGTCAGTCCCGTACAATATGTAAAAGTGTATATGTCAATGCCACTAGTAACTGAGTTTGGAATTGAGACCGATGTTAGTCCGCTATTGTTAGTAAAAGATCCAATACCTGTAACAGAATATGTAATATCGTTATAAGTAACAGTCTCTGGTATTATAAGATCACCAGTAAGTTCCTCTTCTGATACATTGTTTGATGAAGCACATACAGTATATGGTTCAGTATTAGAAGTGATGTTATAATATAATCTTTGACCAGATTCACATACAGCGTAAAAAACCATCTGCCATTGCATAACTGCCAAAAATGATGGCGAAAAGGAATAGAGAGATAAATCTTTTCATATAAAAATGCATAAAATTAAAATTCTGTGGCACAAAGGTAAGGAAAAAATTCAAAAATTTAATGATTTGAAAATTTGAAGATTCAAGGGGTTGTTTGAAATTGTTCAAGGGTTCAAGGGTTCAAAGGTTCAATTGTGGAGCCGTTGCGCGCAACGACACCACAAATTGTTTCATTACATTAGCATCGAATTCCGCGATGGGATAAAATGGAGGAATTTTGGATATGGTTTTCGGAAATAGAAATATGGGATTGCAAAATTCGTAGGCAATAAATTCACATTGCGAATGATGGATATTTTGTCAAAATACAAGGTTATTGTTTAAACATATCTTCTTCCCATTTTGTGGGATTGCGGGCAATGTATTCGGAAATGTTCTGGTATTCGGTTTCGTTTCGGATGATATGGTCGTAATAATTTGCCTGCCACAACGGATTTTTGCGGTTGAATTTTCCCATCGGCAAACCATTTGCATCAATCCAATCGTCAATGCGATTGATTGTTGCCGATTTGAATCCCGCGACAAACGATGATATGGATTGAGGTTGGCATACAAATTGGGGTGTTTGGTGGGCATGTAGAGGCGAATGGCCATTCGCCTCTACATTGCCGCCCGTGCATTCCGATTTTTCCAATGTAACGATTGTATGCAAATGGTTAGGCATTAAAACAAATGGCCCCATAAACAATTCATCACGGATTTCAAATGATTTAATAAATTCATCGTGTACAATTTGTCCGATTTCATTTAATACCATTTCACCATTATTTACATTTCCGAATAATAATTGGCGACCAGCGGTGACAATGGTTAAATAATAATGCCCGTTTCTGGAATAATCCCATCCCCGCAAACGGTTTGATTCTATCCGATATTTGCCTTGATATTTTTCTGCCATTGCCATTATGCCGAATACGGCATCGTATTATTCCGCAAATTTACAAAAAAACGAATTACGATTACATTTAGAACAAAAATAGCAATGCAATTTCACCAAAATTCGTAATGAATTATAAGGTCTGGCACATAAATTTTTAACATTATTATCAAACGACTGATTATCTTTCTATTAATCATATTTTGTCCGTTTTTCCAACATTGTGCTTATTGAAAGAAGTTAGATTTGAATAAATGTTAGTTCAAGAATTATTCTAAATTGTGAAAGATGGTAGTTTATTGTCAAGTAACGGTTAAAACCTTACACTTAAAGTGCAGGTGATTTGTGCTATGTCAGAATATATGAACAAATAACGGCCACTATCGCTTGTGCAACAGCAGCCGTCATATAAAATCATTCTAGTTTTTTATTCCGTAACAATTGTCATAATCGTATCGCCTTCGTGAACCCAGTCACCCTGCTTGCAATAAAGTTTGCCGATAGTTCCTGCGTATTCGGACATGACAACTTCGTAATGAGTGTTAGATTCAATGTAGAACAACTGCTCGTTAATCGATATCGGGTCACCAACATTGTACTGGTCGGAAATAAATGCAAACAACAACTTTCCTGTCTTTGGCGACTTGATTTTCTTAATTTTCGGGTCTTTGTCATCCTCAACCTGAATCACTTTATTCTCCTTGTGCTTAACAACTTCAAGTTCCTCGTAGAAACGCTTCTTTGCCAAACCGCTCTTGTAGTCGCGATACTGACGGTCGTGCATTGCAAGTTCAAACAATTCCTCTTCGTCTTGACCTAAATCCCAGCCCTTTGTCTGCATTTCCTGACGATACGACTCAAGTGCATCGGGGTATTCGTCCTGCGGAGTGCCTGTGAAGAACTCGTAGCCTTTCGACTTGGCAAGTTCAACAATCTCAGGATCAAGTTCGCCTGGCAGCTTACCCATACGACCGAGAATCATGTTCCAGCTGTCCTTGTCAATCATCGAGAAACGAGGCTGACCTGCCGACATTGCGTATATGTTCATCAAGGCTATGTTCTTGACATACTGGCTGAAAGGTGTTACCAGTGGCGGATAACCGAGCTTAGGCCAAACATATTCTACTTCTTCGAAAAGCTGAACTAAAAGGTCGTCAATCGAAACTGTAGGCTTGCCAAACTGCTGCAACGATACATTGATAGCACTATGCATACTCTTGAGGTCGGACATCATCGAACCCATCATTCCTCCCGGAAGACCGCATCTTACAAGCAACGACGAACTCTGTCTGTTCTTCAATTCCATAAAGTATCCCAAGAAATCGTCCATGTACTTCTGATTGAGGGTACGAACCTTCATGTAGGCATTCATGTTGATTTCGGGAACATCGAAACCTGCATCGTAAAGCATTTCCCTGATTGTTATTACATCGGGGTGAATCTTTCCCCATGACAACGGTTCTACTGCCACATCAATTATGTCTGCACCATTGCGAGCAACTTCGAGCATCGATGCTGGAGAGAAACCTGGTCCGCAATGTCCGTGATACTGAACTATAATGTGAGGATACTTGTCCTTGATTGCCTTTGTGAGTTTGCCCAATGTTACAGGACGACCAACACCTGCCATATCCTTCAGACCGATTTCGTCGGCACCGAATTCCACGAGCTTGTCCACAATACCCATATAATATTCTACGGTGTGAATCTTCGAGTGAGTGATACTCAAAGCACCCTGCGAAATCATTCCGGCTTCCTTTGCGTACTTCACCGACAACTCAAGGTTGCGTGTATCGTTAAGACCGCAGAACGAGCGAACGACATCAACGCCTTGTGCCTTCTTTACCTTGTACATCAACTGACGAACATCGGCAGGCACAGGATACATACGCAAACCGTTCAAAGCGCGCTCAAGCATCATTGTCTCTATTCCCGCCTCGTTGAAAGGCTTTGTCCACTCGCGGACAGCCTTGTTCGGATTTTCGCCATAAAGCAAGTTAACTTGTTCGAATGCACCGCCGTTGGTTTCAATACGCGAGAAACATCCCATTTCAATTATCGCCGGAGCTACCTCCTTCAACTGGTCAACACGCGGAACATATTTGCCGGCCGACTGCCACATATCCCTGTAAACCAAACAGAATTTTATCTTCCTTCCCATCTATATTATTGTTTTTTGTCTATAAATCAATAGTTTAAAAATAAAAAAATATCCGTTCAAAGTTATGAAATATTTTTTGTATTTGAAAGCGCCTTTTCCGAAATTATCTGTACAGCGAAATTATTAAGATTATAAATGCAATTTAATGTACAACCTTAAAGCAATGCGGAATTATGCAGGTTTGAGAATTATAAATATGTGAAAACCCTACAGAATCATTCCAAATGAGATGTTTTTATTTATTTTACAATCTCTGGCAAGACTGTAAATGATGGTAAATGTGTAGTTGAATATAACTCGCCTAGGCCTTTAATAAAAACACGCCATGTTAAGCTATAGGGTTTCACATAATGTCAGTGATTGCTCACTTTCGCCTATCAGACAATTTTAAATGCGTTTTCGTTGCCTAGTCTTTTGGTATTATTTCTGAAATTATCTTTATGACAAAATATGCAAGATTAATGGAGTGAATTTATGCATAAAAATGGTATGGGAACATGTTATTTTATTCCACCGAAAGGTATTTCGATATTTTGTCGTAGTCGCTTTGCGAAATTGCCTTTTGTTTCACAAGTTCATTTGCTGACTTAATTGTCTTGGCAAAGTCGCGGTAGTTGAGGATTGCGTTGGCGATTTTGTTGTCGATGTACGGGTGCGAAACCAAGGTCTTGAAGTCAGCAGTATTGATGTTTATGGTCCTGATTTGTTCACCCTTAATTTCCAAGTTTGCCGAAATGCTTTTGTATAGTTCGTCTGTCATGCCATAGACTTCGAGCATCTGCTCTACAGCAATGAACCCTCCAAGTTTTTCACGATAGGCGATAATGCGCTTGGAGTATGTTTCTCCTATGCCTTTGAGTTTTTGAAAATCGGCTGCCGTGGCAGTATTTATGTTTACAAGTATGTCATAACTAGCAGTTTGTGCCTGTGATTCAATTTTTATGTAGGGTATAAGCTTTTCAGCAAAATCTTTGTCAATGCCGTGTATTTTGGTTATGTCGGACGGTTGTTTGAATTTGCCGCCCTTGCTTCGGTATTTCAGAATATTTTCTGCCTGCCACGGCTTGAAGCCAAGTCGTTCAAGCTCATCCTTGCTGGCGGTGTTTGGGTCAAATTCAAAAAGTTCCACTTCTGCTTGTTCTCCGTTCTGATAGGAATAATCCCGGTTGTACTGACGATTGTTGCTGTACGATGGCTTTTCAATCACAATGTAATCCTTTATTTCCTCGTATTCCTCTGGTTTTAATGTGCGCACACGCATAATGTCCTCGGGTTTATAGAACTTGTAGCCTTTTTCGCGGTAGTTCATTATTCCGTTTACAGACTTTGGTGAAAGTCCAAGACGTAAAAGGTCTTCGCGTGTGGCTGTGTTGGGGTCGAAGGCAAAAAGTTCGCTGTCGTCGAAGTGCGTTTGCTGGTAAACAAGGAAACTGTCTATTTCGGTTTCAAAATCGCTAAAGTCAACCTTCTGGTTTGACTTATGCACCGAAAAGAACACATTTGCACCAATCAAAACCAACAAAATTGCAAACAGCACAAGCATTCCGTTTTGCTCGCGCTTCGAGAAGTTGAAATATTCCTTGATGAAATTTTTCATTGTAATTTAAGAATCTTCCTGCGTTATAGATGCTGAAACAAGTTCAGCATGACAAGGAGCGCAGGAAGATTCGTTGTAGAATATGATTCTATCTTTCCAAAACCACCTTTACGGTTTCGATTTCGTTTGCAGTCGATACGCGAACGAAATACATTCCGTTTGGCAGGTTGCTCATATTGATGCTTGCATTGTTGCCTGCAACCTTGTTGCTGACAACTGCCGTACCAACGCTGTTGAAGATTTCAACACTGTCGATTTCCTCGTTTGAAGTTACATTCAGCATTCCGCTTGTCGGGTTGGGGAAGATTGACATTTCGGTTGCCATTTCAATTGCGTTTTCGCTCAAATCTTCAATACAGAAGTTTACCGTTTTGGTTGAGAAACTTTCGGAACCATCAACAGAAAGAAGAGTCTCGTTGGTGTTCAGGTTGGCAAACGAAGCTTCACCCTCTCCGAATGTCATTCCCCAGAAGGAGTAACCTGTCAATCCATTTCCACCACTATCATTCAAGTTGAATGTGTAGCATCCTGCGCCTAAACAGAAATCTGTAATAATTGGGGAACCTGTATATTCGCCAGCTTCACCGCTATATACGATATTGTCGTTCTCGTCTCTAATATCCCATGACGTCTCATTGCCGTAATAATCGGCAGTAAGGCTCAGGCGGAAACCTTCGCCGCTGTGTGACTGGATGTTGAAATTGGCAGTTTTTGGCGTTTGCGTTTGGTTCTCGCCACCATTTACCATAGTAGCGACAAACGAAATTGAGCCTTCGCCTTCAGGAATTTCAACAGGGTCAAATTCCAAGTTTGCAGTTGCGCCTGCTGTAATGCTAACTTCGAAAGTCTTTTCTGCACTCAAGTCTCCGCAAGTATATGATGCAGTAACAGATGTCACAACAAAATCGCTGGCATTCTTTACCGTGATTGTCGGTGTCGATTGAGGATAGCCGCAGTAGTTGCCGTTAGGTTCCGAAACATTTGTAATCAGCACATTGCCCGATGAAACCAGCACATTGCGCGACTTGGTGTTGTTGCTTGGGTCTTGGTCAACCTGTCCATTAGGATTTTCAACTGTGAAAGCAAATGCGTAGTTGCCTGTTTCGAGGCTTATCTCGTCAAATGTAATGTTTGCAGTCTCGTATTGTGCAAGGTTACCTGTCCAGTTGGTAGTTACTGGAGTGCCATCATTAATGGTATATTTTGCAGTCAAAGAAGTCAAGTTTGCTGTTCCGAGGTTCATTATAGTAATTTTCGGTTGGAAAGTCGCCTCCTGTGCCGACATTGCCGATCCTGGAGCAACTATTGACTGTATTGCAGCGTCGTTTTCGTTTGTCCCAGCAACAACCATTACCCTTTGTATATACGGTGCGCGGAACTGACGGGTGATTACAAGGTCGAGTTCACCTGTTTCGGTTAGCGCATCAAATGTAAGTTCTGCACTTGTTCCATTGCCAGTATATTGTGCATCAAGAAGTTCACCGTCCTTGCTTAGAGCGATGTACGAAAGGTCTTCGGCAGTTACCTCAAGAGTTGTCGAACCTAATGGCAATATGTTGGAATATTCTGGAGTCATTTGTGTTGGAACTCCAACGTATGGCATCAATGATGGGTCGCCCATAAGGGTGTATATTTCCCAGTAATATTGTATGTATGTTGACGTTGTAGAATTAACAGCAAAGTTACCTATGAAGACTATTTCGCCAGCCGAAACGTATGGGGCTTCGCCGCGCTCATGGAAAAGATGGTCGTATGCTCCTTGACCTGTAGCTTCGTATGTGGGATTTGCATTGATTGTTGACATAGAACCTACCGACCAGTAGAAATCCTCGTTCCAGATTGTGCTGTTGGTTCCTCCGATATGTACTACTGCGCCCTTGCCGGGAGTACGGAGCAACGATTCTCCAAAACATACATCCTTGTCGAACTTGTTTGACAAGCAGCAGTTGCCGATGCTAAAGAAATATTCGCTTTCGTTCTGCAGGTTAGGAATGTCTTCAAGGTTGAATGACGGGTCTTGCCAACCATCGTAGTCGCAGTGAGCCGAATAGTTTACAAAACCCACGCCCTGACCTATTTGTGCTTTAATGGCATCGCCGCTGGTGTGGCTTGCAGGAGTTAGATAAACTGTTGCGTTAACGTTGTGCTCATCATTGAAATAATATTGAGTTGCATAGTTTATCTGTCCATTTCCGTTTGTGTCGTCAATACTTCCATCGTCATATCCAGCAACCAAAACAGCATCTTCCAAATACGATGGATCTGGGAAAGTGTATTGCTCGAACATGAGTGTTTTTTCAATTTGCGGAGTCAACTGTGAAACATTTTGTGCTGAGAAACGTCCGAAAAACATATCGGGAATGTAATCGTTGGCACCGTCGAAGCAAACCTTATATACATCGGTGTAGTGGTCGTTTTCGTCACCCATCCATCCTGATGTATGTTCAAGTTTTGACCATTGTACCGAAATTTGTGTAGTATCGCCGACATAAAGCACGTACGATGGGGCAGGGTCTTCTGCGGTAGCAGCATCGTAAAGTCCTTGCATATATGTCTTTACTGCACTTTCTGTTCTTCCTATTTCATCGGTATATGCGGTAATTACATTAAAACCTTTCTTGATTTTCCAAGCGATAAACGGCTGCAAGGCTTCCTCAAACATTCTATCCGAAACGATGACATACTTAATCGGATAGTGCATTTCGGCGTTGCGAGTCTGCTTGTAGTTCCAGATCTTGCTGTACATTGCGCCGAAAGCAGGAGAATACTTGCTGTCCTTAATGGCGTTGCTACGCTGGTCGGCATTGCGGAACGAAAGTTCAACCGAGATGTCGTCGCGGACGGTAAGTGCATTGTCGGCAATGTCGTATGCAAACGGGTTGACGATTACCTTTACAAGACGGATTCCACGCATAATGCCTGCTTCCTCCACCATAACTGTTTCTGGTGAATACAAACCGCCTTCCGAATAAATCTTGTTCTTCTCGAAAGGAACATCTTCCTTTTTCTGGTTCTTGAACAACGACGGCTGACATGGAACTATCGCATAATTGAATCCAGCATCGGCAAGACTTACAACCTTTTCGGAATTAACAGTCACATTGGTAACGATTTCAGCACCCATCGGCACTTCAATCATCTTTACCATAACGGGCAACTGCGGATAACCAATCTGGTTGTTTGTGATGTAGCCGTCGATGGCAATCTTGGAGTAAACATCTCCGTTCTCGATTGTGGGAGCAAGCGAAATCTGTGACAACTTGCTTGTGAATTTCAAAGTCGTGTTTGTATTCTCGACTATTTCTGTGGCATTTTTTCCACCGTTGATTGTAACAGGAACAAGTGATTGCGCAAAGCACATAGCACCTATTGCAAGTCCAATCATTGCTAACAAAAGTTTTTTCATTGCAAATAAAAATTTAAAAATGCAAAAACAGTAAATTCTATGTTATATTTCAAAAAAGCGAAAGGCGAATTCTCACCTTCCACTATAATTTCCCCTATTTCACAGGTATATTCTTCAGTACATCAAGCAGATGTCTGTACCACATGTCCACGGTCTTGATTTCTACCTTCTCGTCTGGTGAGTGAACACCGCGGAGAGTTGGACCGAACGAAACCATATCAAGGTTCGGGTACTTCTCGAGGAACAAACCGCATTCGAGACCTGCGTGAATTGCACGTACAACAGGAGTTTTGCCGAACAGACGTTCGTACGAAGCAACCACAATCTTCAGAATTTCCGAATCGGTGTTGGGTGCCCATCCCGGATAGCCGTCGCCAGACTCAACCTTTGCTCCTGCAAGCAGGAACACGTTGCGTACCATTGTGTTGATGTCCTCCTTGCCCGATTCGAGCGAACTGCGCTGGCTGGTGGTTACCTGAATCTTGTCGTCGTAGAACTTTACCGATGCAAGGTTGGTGGATGTCTCGACCAAACCTTTTATTGCAGGACTCCAAGCGTGTACTCCGTGAGGACAAGCCGAGACAGCCATTACGAGGTTGCGCTGTGTTTCCTCGTCGATTACGAATGCCGGCATAGCCTCTTCGTGAAGCTCCATATTGATGTTCGGCTCGGTAATCTTTATTTCCTTTATGATGTCTTCCTTGAATTTTGCGAATTCCTTTCTTACATCCTCGGCAAAGTCAGCTTTTACGGTAAATACAAATTCTGCTTCGCGGGGTATTGCGTTGCGCTTGTTGCCACCGTCGAAGTGTGCGAGGCGAGCAAAATATTTGCTTGTTATCTTCTGCAAGAAACGGTTTGCAATCTTGTTGGAATTGCCAAGTCCCTTGTTGATTTCGTCACCACTATGTCCGCCAGCCAAACCGTTGATTATGAATTTGTATGCAACATGATGTTCTGGAACAGACTCTTTCTTGTATGCAAAGTCGGCAACGGTATCTATACCACCTGCGCAACCTATGAACATTTCGCCTTCGTCCTCGGAATCAAGGTTGAGAAGAATTTCGCCATCGAAAAATCCAGCCTCAAGAGCAAAAGCACCTGTAAGACCGGTTTCCTCATCAATTGTGAACAAGCACTCGATTGGACCGTGTTCAACGCTGTCGTCGGTAAGGATAGCCATTTCGGCAGCACAGCCTATGCCATCGTCAGCACCAAGGGTTGTGCCTTTTGCCTTCACCCATTCGCCATCGATGTATGGGGTGATGCCTTCATTGTCGAAGTCGATGTTAACATCGCGGTTCTTTTCGCATACCATGTCCATGTGCGACTGCAAAACCACAGCCTTGCGGTTTTCCATGCCCTTTGTAGCAGGCTTGCGGATTACTACATTGCCAACTTTGTCGCGACGTGCTTCAAGGTTGTTGTCCTTAGCAAACTTCATCAGGAATTCCACCATTTTCTCCTCTTTTTTCGAGGGACGTGGAATTTTCGTTATCTGTTCAAAATACTGCCAAACTTTTTTTGGCTCAAGATTACTTAAAACTTCCATAGAAAAAATTTTTTCGTTATTTTTGACAACGAAATTAATACTTATCGGACTAACAGCAAAAAAAATGAACGGAATAAAAAATATTTTTTTCATTGTGTTGATTTTCATAGTATTTGTGATTGGTGCAAGTTCTTGTAAAAAGGCAGAAAATCACATTTACGGAAAAATTACCGATATGTCATCAGGCGAAGCGGTAAGCGATGTAACCGTAGATTTGTACCTGACAAAGATTCGTTCTGGCAATTTTTCGGGAACCTTCGAGAAATACATGTCAACGGTTACTGATGCCGAAGGGAATTATAGCCTGGAATTTGAACCATTGGCTGTGGGAGAATACAGCTTGCGCTTATCTAAAAACGGCTATCATCCGAATACAACCGACTTTATGCCGGAAGAAATAGCCTCCGAATACGAAAAAAACCTTACAATTCCCAAAGCTGGATACATAAATTTCAAGATTCGCAATGCATATGGTGGCGCTACCGGTGACGAGAATGATGTTGCGCGCGTTTTGGTGGATGGCATCAATCCCTTATGCTCTGAATGCTGTTCTTCGGACTATTATTCGTTTGAAGGTCTTGACGTAAACGAAAACTTCTTGTGTAATATCGTTGCTGGCGATGAAATTACAATTAACTGTTACCGAGTACGCAAAGGAGAGACGTACTACAGAAGTCGTAAGTACATCTGTGAACAAGGTGACACCATTAATTTTACATGGAACTATTAGACAGAATCCGAAAAAAGCTAGCCTTATAACTCTACATTTCCCTCTACGCTAAAATTGTCGCCAATGTACAATTTTGCAATTTCGGAGAGTTTTTCGGGTGAATCGGACGAATACAAGCTGACTGTACGATGAGCATTTTCAGTTCTCATTGTGTTGGTGGTCATCAGTATGTCCTTGGTGCGGCGGGCAATTGCTTCAGATGAGTCGATAATCCTTACGCCTTCGCCAGCGATGCGCTCAATTACTGGACGGAAAAACGGATAATGTGTACAGCCAAGCACGATATGGTCAACATTGCTTTGCTTGAGCGGGTTTATGTACTTTTCTATTACCGCATCAACCTCGCTACCGCAGAAAATGCCACGCTCGGCTAGCTCAACAAGTTCCTTGGCTATTTCGAGGTGCAATGAAACATATTTGCGGTACTTGTCGCTAGTATTTTTGAAATGTGCGCCACGGAAAGTGCCCTCGGTGGCAAGTACACCCACATGTCGGGTGCGAGTTTTCAGGCAGGCAGGCTTCACGGCAGGTTCAAGTCCTACAATCGGAATCTTGAACTCCTTGCGCATAGTCGTAACTGCGGCTGCCGTAGCGGTGTTGCAGGCTATTACAACAATCTTGCAACCCTTGTCAACAAGGAACTGCACAATCCTCGATGACAATGCGGTAACATCTTCCACTGTGCGTGGTCCGTATGGCGCATTTTTACTGTCGGCAAAATATATGAAATCCTCATCAGGAAGTTCGGCAAGCAGTTCACGCAAAACCGTCAAGCCACCAATACCGCTGTCAAATACGCCTATAGGATTGTTTTCCATTACACTTGTAAAAAAGAAAAACATTTCCCAAAGTCAATGCAAATCCGTTACAAGAAAACAGACTTTGGGAAATGTTCAAAAGAGAAATTATTTCTTTATTCCCAACTTTGCCTTTACATCACCTGTGATGTCAACTGCATCGGGCGAGGAATATAACAGAGTGGTCTTGTCGTAAACGTAGGTGAAACCCTGCTCGGATGCTACAGTGCTTATCGCTTCCTTAATCTTGTTTGTGATAGGTTCGAGCAAAGCAGCTTCGCGGTTCTGCAAGTCGGTTTCGGCCTGCTGCTGGAAATTCTGAATACGAGTCTGCAGCGACATTATTGCTTCTTCCTTGTCCTGCCTGATAAGTGGCGACCATGTATCCTTGTTTTCACTATATTCCTTCATCTTCGTCTCGTATTCCTTGTACATTACCTGCATCTGGTCTTCGAGAGTCTTTGCATAATCTTCAACTTCCTTGGTTGCAGCAGCCTTTTCTGGCATTTCGCCGAAAATTGCCTGCACATCAACATGGGCGAGCTTAACAGCTTTTTGCGAAAACATTGGCAGACAAGCTAAGCACAGCACCAATACTAAAATTATCCTTTTCATCTATCCTAAATTTAAATTGTTTCAAAAATTAATTCTTGTAGCCCAATTTTCTGAGAACTTCATCGCTCTTGTCGTGACGCGGGTCTGTGTAAAGCATGTTGAGGTTGTTGGCTGTATCGAAAATAACAGCGAAGTTGCCTTCGGTTGCAATTTCCTTTATTGCATTGTAAATGTCGTCCTGAATAGGCTTAATAAGTTCTTCGCGTTTTTTGTAAAGCATACCGCTTTCGCCAAAATACTTCTGCTGCAATTGCTTGAGTTCCTGCTCTTTCTTCATGATTTCGTCTTCGCGCTTTGCACGGAGTTCCTCTGTCAAGAGAATTCTTTCCGACTGGTAGTTCTGGTACATCTGGTCGATAGCCGACTTCTTGGCATCGATTTCTTTTTTCCACTCCTTTGTGAGGTCTTCCAACTGGGTTTTAGCTGATTCGTAAACCGGAATATTATTCAAAATGTACTCGGTATCAACATACGCATACTTCTGTCCGAAAGCAAATGTTGCGAAAATCAACGCTACTGCAAATAAAAATACTCGTTTCATATCTGTAAGGTTCAAAGATTCAAAAATTTGATAATTCGATAATTTGAAGATTTAACAATGTTTAGTTTCAATGTTTCTGGTTTCTAATTTCTAAATTTCTAGTTGTTTAATTATTTAATAAATTCAACATTCAATTATTCTGCAAAGTTAATTTAAAAAAATCATTTATAACATATCACGGCGCTTGACATTGCAATAATCATTCCATTTAGAAGTTCTGACCTATTACGAAGTGGAACTGACTGCCGTTTGCACTCGGATTTCCAGGAATCTCATCGAAACCATAACCCCAGTCAACGCCAATCAAGCCTATCATCGACATGTAAACCCTCACACCGACACCAGCTGAACGCTTGACATCGAACGGACGGAAATTCTCAATCGAATACCAGCAGTTACCAGCCTCAGCAAACGCAATGGCATAGAATGTTGCATTTGGATTAAGCGACATAGGGTAACGAAGCTCGACTGTATATTTGTTGTAAACATAACCGTTTGAAGCTGGTGTAAGCGACTGGTTGGAATAACCTCTTAATCCAATGTTTTCGGCACCATACAGGTTATATCCATAAAGTCCGTCACCACCAACTTGGAAATACTCGAATGGCGACTTGCCTACTTTCTTGTTGTACATACCGAGTAAACCGAACTCAGCCTTTGTTACAAGTACCAAAGCCCTTGAACTTCCATCCTTTGGACCTAGCAACGTCGTGAACCATTTAGCCGATGCTTTATATTTATGATATTCAATCCACCTGTATCTATCCTGCAATGTCATATCGGGATCGGTATAATCCTTGCCGTTCATATATGAATACGGTGGCGTAAGTTCTGCCGACACCGAAAACTCCGAACCCATGGTCGGATAAATTGGGTTTGGTCCCGATGATGAGCGACCTAGCACTGCCTTGAACGATAAGTTGTTGGATACGCCCTTGTCGAATATCATAGAATAGCCGTCATAGTTGTTAATGTTGTAACGCTTGTACGCCAATTCGAGGTATAATGTGAAATAATCGTCAGGAACTTGCAGGCGTTGTCCTAAACCAATGCCCGCACCTGTAACCTTGAATGTCTTTCGGTCTTCCTTTGCTTCCGATGTCTCCGTACTCTTATATTGTCTTACATTTGAATGATATACTGACAATGAGAACGAATTAGGCTTTCTGCCACCAAACCAAGGGTCAACAAACGTGAAACTGTAGTTCTGATACCACAAACCGCTTGCCGATGCCTGAATCGACAGTCTTTGGCCATCGCCCGAAGGCAAAGGTCTGTACGACTTGAAATTGAATATGTTACGCAATGAGAAATTAGTAAACGTAACGCCAAGTGTACCAACGAACATTCCCGAACCGTAACCTCCCGAAACCTGAATCTGGTCGGATGGCTTTTCCTCTACTGTATATTCAAGGTCAACAGTTCCAGAAACTGGGTCGGGGTTGAAATCGACATTCAACTTTTCGGGGTTGAAATAGCCGAGCTGTGCAAGTTCGCGGATTGTACGTTGAACCTCCGAACGGTTGTAAAGGCTACCAGGACTTGTACGCACCTCGCGCATGATTACATGGTCGTTGGTGCGGGTGTTGCCCACAAGAGTAACACGGTTAACCGTTGCCTGCTTACCTTCGTATATACGCATTTCAAGGTCGATGGAGTCGTTCTCAACAAGCACCTCAATAGGTTGAACATTTGAGAATAAATAGCCATTGTCCTGATACAGAGCCATTACGCCCATCGGATCATAGAGCAATTTTTCATCAAGAACCTTGCTGTTGTATATATCGCCTTTCTTTATGCCAAGCACATGCGTTAACTGTTCCGACGAATACATGGTATTACCAAGCCAACTGATGTTGCGGAAATAGAACTTATGACCCTCCTCTATACCTATATAAACATTGATGGTCTTTTCATCGTATGGTGAAATTGAATCATAAGTTATTATTGCATCGCGATAGCCTTCCTCGTTGTACTTTTCAATTATCTTCTTCTTGTCGTCTTCGTAATTCTTCGGAATAAATTTCGAAGCCTTGAAAATGTTGTACCATGTCTTTTGCTTGGTTTCCTTCATTTTTCGACGAAGCTTTGCATCTTTCATCGAATTGTTGCCCTCGAAAATAATCTTGTTGATTTTTATCCTATTGTTCTTATGAACATCGAAAATAAGAGAAACGCTATTAGCAAGGCTTGAGTCAACTTCCTCGGTTATAGTTACATCGGCGTTGAAATATCCCTTGTCAATGAAAAAGTCCTTGATATACTTTTCTGCAGAGAGTTTCATGTTTTCGGTAACCTGTGAACCCTTTGTCAGCTTTATCTGCTCGCGAATGTCGTCGGCTTCGCCTTTTTTTACTCCCTTGAACGAGAATTTTGAAAGTCGCGGGCGCTCTTCAAGGTATATGTCGAGGAAAATCTTGTCGCCGATAGTATTTGTCACCGAAATCTTAACATCTGAAAACAATCCTTGTTCCCACAATTTCTTTATTGCATCGGCAATTTCCTGTCCGGGAACGGATATTTTCTTGCCAATTTCAAGTCCTGTAAGATACAGTAGCACATTATGGTCGAGATATTGCACACCGGAAATCGTAACGCCACCAATTTCGTATTCCTTTGGCGACAAGTAATTTATGGCGCTTCCACTCGAATATATGTTATTCTGGGCAGTCGCTGCGGAAACAACGGCAACAAACAGCATTAATATCAAAACAAATCTTCTCATTCCGCTACTTTTTTACTTGCTCACTTGTTTTTCCAAACCTGCGTTCCCTATTTTGATAACTAATTAAAGCTTTGTATAATTCCTCGCGGTTGAAATCAGGCCAAAGAACATCGGTAAAGTACAATTCGCTGTATGCGAGCTGATATAAAAGGAAGTTGCTAATCCTTGATTCTCCGCTAGTGCGAACCATCAGTTCGGGGTCGGGAATGCCGTCGGTTGACAGATAATGCGAAAACATATCGCTGTTAATGTTGTCGGGAGAAATCTTTCTTTCGGCACAATCGCGTGCAATTTTCTTGGTAGCCTCCACTATGTCCCATCTGCCGCTATAGCTTAATGCAACAATGAAATCCAGCTTGCTGTTGTTCTTTGTCCTTTCGATAACATAGGCGACCTTCTCGCGCAAATACTTTGGAAGCCTGTCCATTTCCCCAATCATCTTCACGCGTACACCATTCTTCATCATGTTTTCGATTTCGTCGTCGATAGCACTCGACAGAAGCCCCATAATTCCGCTAACCTCATCGGCAGGGCGGTTCCAGTTCTCTGTGGAAAACGCATATACGGTAACATATCTTATGCCCAAATCACCTGCAGCATTCAGAATTTCCTTCACGGTCTTAACACCATTCTTGTGACCGAACAGTCGCATCATACCGCGCTTTTTAGCCCAGCGACCATTACCGTCCATTATGAATGCGACATGCTGCGGAAGTTTCGACCTATCTATTTGCTCCAGTAAATTCATTGTTATTTGTCGTGTTTCTTGTAGTATGCGGGACAGCCAAGTCCACCAATCTTAAATGTGTAGGAAATTCCAACGAGAGCAACTGAATACCAGTCGTTTGTATATCTGAATCCGAGTTGTTTCCTATTCACTTCTTCGGTCAGTGCTGTTCCGTAAGCTATCGTATAATCATTCTTTATGTTTTCGTTGGTAATGCCGTCAATCATATCGGAAAAAGTCCAGCGGAACGCCCATTCCACGCTCAGTACAAGCCGCGGAATAATATTTTTCTTAAATCCGACACCAAAAGGAATCGCCATTGTGAAGAAATCTTCGTCGTATGAAGTTCTGCCTATAAAAGTGCCTGCCACACCGACTTGCATATAGGGTGTGAAACTGTTACGAGCGACATCACCGTATAGGTAAGGCAGAAAATTGATTTCGACCTGCGCTGATATTTCGTTTAGCGTCACATTGAATGATTTGTTGCGTACCTGTTGGAACACATTATTGAAATCGGCATCTTTTCCGGAGAGCATCGAGTTGAAATATCCGAGCCTCAAGTCAAATCTGTTGGTAAAATGGAACTTCAGCGATGCACCTATGTTATGTCTCGGGTGATAGAACGGTCTTGCATAGTTTATGTCGCCCATATAGTACGACAATCCGCCGTTGAAACCGATTTCAAGTCCATACTGAGCCTTTACCGACAATGCCGAGAATAAAAAAACAAAAGACAGTAACGATGTTACCGTCATTTGTCTTAAATGTTTATATGTGCTACTCTTTTGCCTATCCATATTGGATATAACGGAGAATCATCACAAATATTTTTAAAATTATCTTAAAATTTCGACCTACCTCTGTGTACCGAGAACAACTTATATGTAACCTTCACGGTAAGAAACATATAGGCATCGTTCCAGTTGCTGTCGCCACGCTGGTCACCAGCACCATTCCTATAGCCTATTCCTGGTTTATTGGCAGCAGGGTCGCTGAAATAGCTAGCAATTTCGTCTTCGAAAATCTCTGATGCGACATAAGTGCTGCTTACATCGTCAATATAATCGGTGAGAGTGTATCTAAATCCGAAATCGAAACCGATACCCCAGCTATGTGTAATCATATAGTTCATGCCGACACCGAAAGGTATTGACATCTGTATTCTGCTATATTTGGGACGGGTCGCTATTGTTCCCTGACCTTCGGTGCCTAATGGTTGCAACGAGTACCATTCTCCGTAATGAGGCTTCGACTCATCGGGATTTCCATTGGCATCGGTTGGCAGGTATTGAGCCTTAGGATTGAAAAAGAATCCACCGATACCTGCGAAGATGTACAGATTTGGAGTTGCTCTCTTTCCTTTCGCACGCTTTATGTTGTAGCGATGTCCCATTCTTTCGCGGAGGATTGAAAATTCAACAACCTCACTCAATTCAATAATCGGTGAACGGAAAGAAAGGTAACGATTGTGACGAGCCGATTCTGGTGTGAAATCGTCGCTTCCGTAAACTCGACCGTAATAGAGACCGGTACGCAATGCAAACCTGTCGGTAAGTTTGTAGCCATAGCCAGCCATAAATGCCCAGCGGTTTGCTTGAATGTCGAAGTCTTTCACGAAATGGCTGCCGACACCCTTGCCACCACCAAGGTCGCCCATAAACGCGGCAGTACCGGCTCCGAAAACAAATTCGTGTCTGTACCTTCTCCAGTCTCCTGTCTGTGCAACAACTGAAATCGTCGCAAAAGTCAGAAAAATCATTAAGACTGCAAATCTTCTCATGTTTCTATTAATAATTCTAAATATATAACATTCAATAAATTACATGTGGCTAGTTCCTTAAATCAACTCCCCACATGAGTTTTTCTCTAAGGGTGCAAAAATATGTATTTTTAAATAGATTTACAAAATTAATGTAAAAATTTGCACGTCGAACTACAATTTGTTTCAAATTTTTTATTGAATACGACTTGTAATCCAGTGAGGCTAAGACACTTCCCTCGTTAGAATCGACTGAAATTTTTATTTCAGAATATGCAGAAATCACCAAAGGACGAACCGTAAGATTATGGTTGGCAATCGGCGTTATAAGCATGACATCCGACTGCGATGTAATAATTGGACCTCCGCAACTTAGCGAGTAAGCCGTAGAGCCTGTCGGCGTTGATACGATTAAACCATCGCACCAGTAGGTATTGATGTAGTTGTCGTCTGCCGAAACCTTGATTTTTATCATGCTCAGACGCGACTTCTTGAGTATCGAGAAATCGTTGAGGCAGAAGTTTATGTCTCCATAGAAAGGCGTTTCTGCTGATACATCAAGAAGCATCCTTTTTTCGATGGTATAATCGCGATTCCTGAGTTGCTCAATTGCCTTTGCAATGTTCTGGGAATTAACATACGACAAGAAACCAAGCCTTCCCGTATTTATGCCAAGCATTGGAATTCCCGATGCTCCTACAAAAGTAGCCGATTCGAGGAAAGTGCCGTCTCCACCAACACTAAGCATAAAGTCAAACTTAACATCTTCTGGCAATCGGTCGGAATACAAGCCTTTTACTTCGGGCTTGAACAATGTCTTCTCGACCATAAAGTTGTAGAACTTCTCGTTGACATACACATCCATTTCGTTTTCCTTCAGCAGTTCGAACAACTGTATGAGCATTCCACTGAAACTGTTTCCGAAGTTCCTTCCGTGAATCGCTATGTTCATCTTATCCATCCTACCGAATTAAAATTTCTTATAAATAGGGGTCCTATAGTCAACAAAGACTCCGACAAAATTAAAGTTTCCATTATATGCCGCATACACTTTCAGCACGCGGTCGTAATATGTCTCGATGCTCAAACCCGCGCCAGCCGAGTATATGGGCTTCTGTGCCAATGGGTTCTCCGCTTCAAAGTCGGGTGCAAAATTACTACAATACGCTAAATCGGCAAATAAATCCACATAAATTTGAATGTATGGATTTCGGAATTTTTCGGGGATCCACCGTGCAAGCGTAAAATCTCGCCTGTTTAGTATTTTGAAGCTAAATGTATTCTGCATTGATGAAAAATTCCTACTTAATATATAATAGTACTCGAATCCGCGTATTAGATTGCCGCTGCAAAGGTCAATACGTTTGTTTACCGGGATTTCGTCGTATGTGCCAAAAAACTGACGGTGAGAAAGTGAGCCGTGGTAGAAAATGAGGCTGCGGTAAACGCTTGTGTTATATTCTAAGCCTAGACTGGCGAATGCAAAAGTTGACGATTTTAGTTCCGAAAAGACATTAAAATCCATTTTTGCATGCACTCCGGATGTCGGACAAACCTTGCTGTCGCGGTTGTCGTAGTCGAAAGCAAATGCAGGGACAATAAAATTCTGCACCGACTTGCCTTCGGGCGCAAGCAAAGAATCGCTGCTTACAATGTTCTGGTACGACAACGACATGGAAAAGTCGTAGTTTACACTTGGACGCAGCACATATCCCATTCCAGCGACTAACATTCGGCGTATGTAGGCATTTTCGTTTTCGGCATATACAGGCTTGCATTCGACAATGCTTGCAATCTCTTTTTTCTGTCTGAAATATTCAGTTCTCACCCAAATGCCACTGCGTCTGTTGCGTCCGATATTCGGCTTCTGGTACGAAATCGCGTATTGTTCTTTGTAGCCGAGCCTCAACTTGAAGTTCAGCATTTCGTTACGTCCGCGGAAATTTAGCCAGTCGAAAGCCACACCATAGTTTATCTTTCGGTAATCCTTATAATGGAAATATGATGTTAGGTTGCGGTCGGCAATTTCGAGAATGGGATACACCCAATAGTACCAGCGTTCAACCACATTCACATTTACGGTTATGGCATCGGTGCTATCGGCTTGCGAATACGAAACATCTATGTTGTTGAACAGCATGAGCCTATGCAGATTGTCGGCAAAGTTCCGCAGTTCGTTTTCCAGATTTTCTTCGGGAATACTATCTCCTGCTTTGCATCGAAATTCGCGGAGGATTGTCTGTGGTTTTGTTTTTTCGTTGCCCGAAATCGAAATGTCGGCTATGTGCAGATACCTTTCCTGCGCAAGCGCAACAACAGAAAAAGCAACAAAAACCACCGACAGCAGAACCGCTCTCATATCTTCATGTAGTTCATTAGCAGTTCGTACCTTTCGCGATAGAAGTCGTCGATTTTGTTGCTTCCCGAGAAAAATGTATTAACCTTGTAGCCATAGCGTTCGAGCGACTTTACCACAGGCGATATTTCAGCCATATTTACGACAAGCGTCACATCTATCCGAGTGGAATCCTCATACTCCGTCACATACGAGGAAATCAATTTGGCATTTTCCGACTCCACAATCCGTGCAATTTCCGACATGGAATAGTCGTGTACGCCCATCTCGAGTACAAGCACTGCACCTTTCGACTGCACGTTTGTAATCTTCGCCACAGCAACAAGCAAGTTTTGCGAAGTTACCGAGCCAAGGTACTTGCGGTCTGCATTTATAACAGGCACTATAGGCACTGAAAAATGGGTTGCAACAGCTAGCACATCAAGGATATGTTGTGTTGATTGCACGTACGGAGTCTTCATAACACCGAACTCCGACAATTTTTCCTCAAACAAATTTTTGTCGTATAGTTCGTCCTCCGAAACCATACCTAAATATATATCGTTCTCGACAACCGGCAGATGCGACATCTTGAAAGTGTCCATCAGCGACAGCACGCGCGAACATGTGTAGTCGGGCGTTACATACGGTACCGATGTGTCTATGTAGTTTTCAGCAGTCAAAATCTATTGCATTAAAAATGAAAGCGCAAAGATAAGGGAAAAAGTTTGAATGGCTACGCCGTTTATTTGTTTCTGTGTTTCTATGGGCAGAGCCCGTTTCTATGCCTACGGCGTTTGAATGGCTTCGCCGTTCTGTGGCTGACGCCGTTTCTCGCTTCGCTGTTTCAATGGGCAATGCCCGTTTCTGAGTTTCAGGTTGTTTTAGACGCAATGAATTGCGCCTGTACATGGGATATGATTAATATGAAATTATTGGTGTCCGCTAAAAAACATGCAAACGTTATAAGTCAGTTGTTATCACACTCTTATATACGTATGCTGATTATAGGGCTTGTCATTCCGAAAACCAGATTGAACCTGCGATACGGAACGGGGAGCTGTGTGAAGTCGGTTGTCCGGAACGTTGCTTGCAACCTCACGAAGTAATCTGCTAACGTATTGTCGTGGAACAGATTACTCACTTCGTTTCGTGAAAGAGTTCCGTACAGACAGGCTCACACGACACGTTCCTTAGTCGGTTTGTTTTACAGAGGTTCCTCGTCTTAGCATAGCAAAAGTCCTGCGTTTGTTTTGCTCTGCCTTCGGCTTACGGAACGTTCGCTTTGTCTTACGGAATGACCTAATGGGTGGTTTAGCGGACAACAATAAAAATATATATCGTAGGGCAGGTTTCAAATCTACCCCTACGATATTGTTCCACAAAATTTTGTTTTATTCCTTGATGAATTTTCGTTGCATTTCCGTTTCATCGGCTCCGCTTACTTCGACAGGCTCAGTGCGCTGCAGGGAGTGGGTGCGAATACGAACCACATATACCCCGCTTGGCAATCCTGCAACATCGCAAACCGCGCTATCGCTGTTGACATCCTTACGCGAAACGATCTGTCCCATTACATTAACAATCTCAATTTCGGAAATTTCTTCCGAAGATGTGATGTTGAGGAAATCGCTTGTCGGGTTCGGGAAAATGGAAATTTCCAGTGTTGCAGTTTCGGGAATGGAGGCTTCTGTAATAAACGATGCCACATAGGTTACATCGGATGTTACCCTTATCTGGCGCGGATTCTCCGTATTGTTGTCGTTCCACGAAACAAACTCATAACCTTCGTTTGCAATTGCTTCGATGCTAATAACCGTGCCTTCTGGATATGTTCCGCCACCAGTTACATAACCTTGTGTAAGATTTGCGGAAATAACAGTAACTGTATAGCTTGCTATAGATGACGCTTCTACAAATGTGGCAATGTACATTGCATCATTGGTTACTATCAGTGTGCGAGGATTGTCGCTGTTGCCATCGCTCCACGAAACAAATTCGTAACCGCTATTGGCAGTAGCAGTGATGGTTATTTCCGTACCCTCGGCATATGTTCCGTTGCCAGTTACTGTTCCGTATGCCTGATTCGATGAATAAACTGTAATAGTATATGTTGCAACCTGCTGAATTTCCACAAAGTTGGCTATGAACAGGGTATCGCTTGTAATAGTTACGCTACGTGGGTTATCTGTACTGCCATCGTTCCATGTCGCAAATTCGTAGCCTTCGTTTGCGATTGCTTCTATCACAATCTCCGTTCCGTCGGCATATACACCGCCACCGCTAACTGTTCCGAAAGCAGGATTCGATGCAGCTGCCATAACTGTACGCATGACGATATAGCCGTTGTCAACGATGTTGGAACTCAACATCTCATCATCTTCTTCTTCCTCGTCATTGGAACGTGAGCGTGTATTCTTTACAATCATAACCTTATAGAAGAATCCTTCATTATATGGATTGCTGTAGTCGGTATATGAATTTAGGTTAGACGGCACGGTATCAAGCACCACCATATCATTTGTAGTTCTGCCTCGGTAAATTTTATATGAACTTAATTCAAATCCTTCATAATGAGACCATATTAGGTTCCAAGAGTTGTCTACTCCTTGGTTTATAGTAAGATGCACGGATTTATGCGGTTCGCTCATCGGCGACATTCCGCCACATTCGTCAACAGCGCAAACCATATAACGATAAGCCCTTTCAGAAGGATTGACTGTTGAGTCGGTTATCGATTTCTTGTTACGTCCTACGCTGCTGATATGCCTAAATACATTCATCGTATTGTCCTCTCTATAGATTTCGTAACCAGCGATGCCTTCTGTCTGTGGGGCTGTCCAACTGAAAGAAATAAAGCCGTTTATGTTCATTCCTAGATTCCTAACCTTAGGAGCTTCAGTAAGCACAGTGCTGTAGCCTATTATCACTCCTTCTGAATTACCGTGGCAACCGAAACTGTCAACCACTTCAACGAAGTAGTATCCGGGAGTTGACACAACTATCGTTTCGGATGTTTCATCGGTGGTCCATAGGTAGGAACTATACTCACCTGCCGAAAGCGTTACGCTAGCAGTTTCGGGGTTGCAGGCATCAAGAATGCCGTCAACGGTGATTACCGGTTCGGGATGCTGGTATATGGTGAGTTCCAACCTCACGACGCTGTCGGCTGAGCTTGTTGCGGTGAAAGTCTGGATGTATTCTCCGCTTTCGGTGTAGGTGATGTCGTTCCAAGTATAGCTGTCACAAGCGTTTGCCGTAATGGTGTTATAGATGGTTTGCGGTTCTTCATTACGAACAAAGTTTGCGATGTATATTGCATCTGAAGTTACTGTTATAGTCCTTATGCTATCAGTGCTACCATCACTCCAAACATCAAACCTATAACCCTCGAATGCAGTGGCTGTTAATGTTACCTCAGCATTTGCTTCATACACACCGCCGCCTGTCACCGAACCGTGATTCGGATTTGAAGTGATTACTGTAATATTATAGATAGGAACTTGTGGCAATTCATCGAAGTAGGCAACATACATAGCGTTGCGTGTTACTGTCACTTCATGTGGATTGTCGGTGCTACCATCGCTCCATGATGAGAACTCGTAGCCATCGTTTGCTGTTGCTGTTAGAGTAGCCACAGCATTTTCCTCGTATTCGCCACCGCCCGAAACTGAGCCGTATGCATTGTTTATCGAAAGGACGGTAAGCGTATATACTGGAATTTCAGGAATTTCCAAAAAGTTGGCGACATACATCGCATCGGATGTTACTGTTATGTTTCGTGGATTATCAGTGCTACCATCACTCCAAACATCAAACCTGTAACCTTCGAATGCAGTGGCTGTTAATGTTACCTCAGCATTTGCTTCATACACACCTCCACCTGTCACCGAACCATGATTCGGATTTGAAGCGATTACTGTTATATTATAGGTTGGAGTTTGCGGCAATTCATCGAAGTAGGCGACATACATTGCATTGCGTGTTACTGTCATCTCATGCGGATTGTCGGTGCTGCCATCGCTCCAAGATGTGAATTCATAGCCATCGTTTGCTGTTGCTGTTAGAGTAGCCACAGCATTTTCCTCGTATTCGCCACCGCCCGAAACTGAGCCGTATGCATTGTTTATCGAAAGGACGGTTAGCGTATATACTGGAGTCGGCGGAATTACTGCGAAGTTCGCAACATACATTGCATCACCTATCACCGTAATGTCTCGTGGATTTTCGGTATTACCATCGTTCCAAGAGGTGAACATATAACCATCGAATGCAGTTGCGGAAATTGTCACTACATTTCCGAGCGAGTATGTTCCACTGCCCGACACAGATCCGTATGCCAAATTTGACGATGCAACGCTGACTTCGTAATCTGTCACCACCGATGCCACAATAAACGATGCAATGTACATTGCATCACCGCTTACTGTTATCTGGCGCGGATTGAGGGTTTCACCATCGTTCCACGAAACGAATGCATAGCCTTCGTTTGGATTGGCGGTAAGCGTAACCTCCGTGCCCTCGTAGTATGTTCCACCGCCAGTGACAACGCCAACGGCAGGATTTGATGACAATGCTGTTATCGTATAGGTGGCAACAGGCGGAATCTCTACAAAGGTTGCTATGTAGGTCACATCGTTGGTGACGCTTATCGTGCGCGGATTTTCCTCGTTTCCGTCGTTCCATGCCGTGAACCTATAGCCGTAGTTTGGCGTTGCGCTAAGGGTTGCCGTCGAGTTTTCCTCGTATTCGCCGCCACCTGTGACCGTGCCGAACAGATTGTTGTTCGACAGGGCTGTAACGGTATAAATAGTCGGGCATGGACCAACCTCCCTTATGCGCCTGAAGTTGTACCAGAAGTCGGCATCGTTGTAGGTGTCGGCGGTGCGGCAGGGTACTAGAACTCTCGCACTCGACACATGGTTGTAGTCGAAAGTGCTGGAATATATTGTAGGCGGAACAGTAGTACCGGCTACTATGGAGTCTATTGCCGTGCAGCCTGCAAACATATAGTCGGGAATGCGGGTTACAGTCTCGCCAAGACTGATTTTCTTCAGCGATGTCTGCGCTGCCGAAAATGGCGACTGCGTATAGTTTGAATTTAGTTGTGTCGCATTGAAAATAACCTCGGATATTGACGAGCAACCGTAGAAAACATCATTGGCAATGCTTATAAGGTTCTGCGGTATGGTAACGCTGCGCAATGCACTGCAGTTGTAGAATGCCGACGAGCCTATGCTTCTCACCGATTCGGGGATAACAGTGTTGTTGCAGCCGAGCAGCAGTTGGTTGTTCGATTTCCTTATTATGGCGTTGCAGTTGTCGCGGCTGTCGTAGGTAGTGTTGGATGCGTCCACCGTAATTGATGTCAATCCGCTGCAGTTGTAGAATGCATTGCTACCTATACTCGAAACTGCACTGCCAATCGAAAGCGAGGATATAGCATTGCAGTTGTAGAACGCGTTTGCGCCTATGCTCGTTACCGAGTTTGGTATTGCGATGCTACCGTTTAGGTTGGTGCAACCGTAGAATGCGTTGTTGCCGATGCTTGATGTCGATGTAGGGATATTCACCGACCTTAATCCGCTACATTCGTAGAACAGTCCTGCTGGAATGCTTTGCAGAGCATTTGGTAAATTTGCTGTCGAGATTCCGCTACAAGCCGAAAATGCGTAGTCGCCTATGCTGGTAACCGTTTCGGGAATGCTCAAAGTTCCGCTTCCTCGAAGACCATTGAATGCGTATGCTGGAATTCTGGTCACATTTGCACCAATGCTTATTGTTGCATTGGCATTGCACGAACCGAATACAGGATAGCTGGAACTTCCCATACTTGTACAGTTTGTTGCATTATAATTTACCGATGTTATTCCTGTGCAATTTTGGAAAGCCGAATTGCCGATACTTGTTACCGCATTAGGTATTGTTATGGAAGTTATATGATTGCAGTTGTAAAAAGCACTTGCACCTATATTGGTAACCGCACTTGGCAATGAAACATTTGCAATGTTGCTACAATTGTAGAATGCGTTTGCAGGAATATTCGTTACATTTTCTCCTATGTTCAATGTTGTGATATTTGTATTGCCAGATATACCATTATTGCTTTCAAAAGTTGTGCAGTTTACTGCATTAAAATTTACTGTAGTTAAACCACTACAACCATTGAATGCCCGATCCGGAATTTTTGTAACATTTTCACCGATGTTTAAGGTTGACAATGATGTGCAATTAGAAAATACTGGATACGATGAACTTCCCATAGTCGTGCAGTTTGTCGCATTGAAGTTGACAGTTTCTAGCCCGCTGCAATCAGAAAATGCATATTCGCCAATGCTCGTGACGGAATTTGGGATTGTAATAGATGTCAAGCAAGACGCTCCGCGGAATGCATACGCTTTAATTTCTGTTACGGTATTCGGAATAACCAAATTAGTTACAAGACTACCATTGATATATAAGTTATGAGCATAACTTAACGGCTGTGCGTTGTAATTGCCGAATGTTATACCGCACCACTGAGCAATATCGCCTGCATAATAAACCGATGTCAGTCCGCTGCAATCTTTAAATGCATAATTTGGAATGTTTGTTACATTTTCACCAATGTTCAAGGTTGACAGTGATGTGCAATAAGAAAATACTGGATACGATGAACTTCCCATAGTCGTGCAGTTTGTCGCATTGAAGTTAACTGATGTCAGTCCGCTGCAAAGTTGAAATGCATGACTGCCAATGCTCGTAACCGAATTGCCAATGGTTACAGAAGTCAGTCCACTACAATTGCCAAATGCATACCTTCCAATGCTCGTGACGGAATTGGGAATTGTTACCGAAGTCAGTCCTCTGCAATTCATAAATGTATAATCGCCAATGCTCGTGACGGAATTGGGGATTGTAACCGATGTCAGTCCACTGCAACCAGAAAATGCCCATTCACCAATGCTCGTAACCGAATTTGGAATTATTACTGATGTCAATCCTGTGCAATTTTCAAAAGCATAATTACCAATGCTCGTAACCGAATTGCCAATGGTTACAGAAGTCAGTCCACTGCAACCCTTAAATGCTTCACTGCCTATGCTCGTAACAGAATTGGGAATTGTTACCGAAGTCAGTCCGTTGCGATACGCAAATGCATAGTCAGGAATATTTGTAACACTGCTACCTATATTCAAAGTTGATAATGACGAACATCCAGACCAAACATCATATCCAATACTTGTGCAGTTTGTTGCATTGAAGTTAACAGTTTTCAGTCCGCTGCAACCATAAAATGCATTATTTGGAATATTTGTAACATTACTGTCTATGTTTAAAGTCTGCAAAGCCGTGCAACCCGAAAAAACTGGATATGTACTAATGCCCATGCTTGTACAATTTGTTGCGTTGAAATTCAAAGTTGTAAGACCTGTACAATTTTGGAATGCCGAATTGCCAATGCTTGCTACAGATTCCGGGATTGTAACCTCTATTAGTCCGCTACAACCATCGAATGCGTATGCAGGAATATTTGTAACGTTACTGCCTATGTTTATAGTTTGCAAAGTCGAACAACCCGAAAAAGCAGAAGTCCCCATACTTGTGCAGTTTGTTGCATTGAAATTAACTGTTGTAAGGCCTGTGCAGTTCTTGAAAACACAATTGCCGATGCTTGATACAGACTCCGGGATTGTAACCTCTGTCAATCCGCTACAACTAGAAAATGTTGATAAGCCAATGCTAGTTACGGAATTAGGGATTGTAACCTCTGTCAACCCACTACATCCCGCAAATGCATAATCAGGAATATTTGTCACATTTTCCCCTATGTTCAATGTTGTGATATAAGTATTGCCCGATATGCCGTTATTGCTTATAAAAGTGCAGTTTATAGCATTAAAATTGATGACAGTAAGACTAAAACAGTGATAGAAGGAACCATCATCAATGCGTTCTACAGAATTGCCGATTGTTACAGTAGTCAGTCGGCTGCATTCGCTAAAAACACATTCGCTAATACTTGTAACATAATTGGGAATTGCTACATCAGTCAGTCCACTCCATGCAAATGCATACATACCAATTTCTGTTACCGAATTAGGAATTGTTACAGATGTCAGTCCGCTACATCTAGAAAATGCATAAGTGCCAATGCTTGTAACTGAATTGGGAATTGTTATTTCTTCCAGTCCACTGCACCCATAAAATGCAGAACTGCCAATGCTCGTGACAGAATTTGGAATAATTGTGTTCTTGCATCCTGCAATCAAAATGTTTGTTGCTGTTTCTATTATGGCATTGCAATTGTCTCGCGAATCATAAACTGGGTTTTCTGATTCAACGATAATAACTTCTAACTCAACACAATTATAAAATAGACTTACACCTATACTTGTAACGGAATTAGGAATAGTTATAGATGTCAATCCACTGCAATCAGAAAACGCGCTCGCTCCAATGCTTGTTACTGAATTGGGGATTGTAATCGATGACAGTAAACTATTACCCTTGAAGGCGTATGCAGGAATATTTATAACATTATCGCCAATATTTATAGTTCGCATTGCTGAGCACCCCCAAAAAGCTGGATTATAATAATTCCCCATATAAGTGCAGTTTGTTGCATTGAAATTCAAAGTTGTAATGTTAGTACAACTACCGAATGCATTACTGCCAATGCTTTCTACAGAACTGGGAATTGTTACCTCTGTCAGTCCGTTGCAAGCATAAAATGCATCAACGCCAATGCTTGTTACAGAGTTTGGGATTGTTATCGAAGTTAGTCCGCTGCAACCTTCAAATGCACAGACGCCAATACTAGTAACCGAATTTCCTATTGTTACCGATGTCAGTCCACTACAACCAGAAAATGCATAGAAAGGAATGTTTGTTACATTTTCACCAATGGTCAATGTTTCAAGTACTGTGCAGTTAGAAAATACAGGATAGCTTGAGCTTCCCATTGTCGTGCAGTTTGTTGCGTTAAAGTTGACTGTTGTCAGTCCGCTGCAACCAGCAAATGCTATATAACCAATATTTAATATAGTATTGGGAATTGTAACAGATGTAATGCCGCTACAACTATTAAATGCGTATGCACCAATGCTAGTAACCGAATAGGTCTTGCCACTATTTGTAACACTAGTTGGTATTACAAGGTCGCCTGTAGGGTAGGTGCTGTAATATGGCGATGTAGCATTTTCCGGCACTACCTGTACAGTATATGGCTCGGTACTCGAGGTAATTGTATAATACAATGTCTGTCCACTGCTACATACTGCGGAAAAATCGTATGCCATTGCGCTACTGCCAATGAGGAAGGCAAAGAGAAGAATAGATAGAAATCTTTTCATATTAGTTATCAATATTTTATATTTCGTATAAGGTTAAAAAATTAGTGTGGCAAAAGTAAGGAAAAAAATGATAATTCAAGGATTTGAAGATTTGAAAATTTGAGGATTTGGCTTCGCCGAGCTAAAGGTTGAAGAATCAAGGGGTTGTTTCTGGTTTCTAGTTTAACTTCGTTGAGGGCTTTGTCGTTCTATGGCTAAAGCCGTTTCTAGGTTTCTATGGCTGACGCCGTTTCTGGGTTTCTGTGGCTGACGCCGTTTCTACGCATTGCTGTTTCTATGGCTGACGCCGTTTCTGGGTTTCTATGGCTGACGCCGTTTCTAGGTTTCTGTGGCTGACGCCGTTTCTACGCATTGCTGTTTCTATGGCTGACGCCGTTTCTGGGTTTCTATGGCTGACGCCGTTTCTGGTTTTCTGTGGCTAAAGCCGTTTCTAGGTTTCTGTGGCTGACGCCGTTTCTACGCTTTGCTGTTTCTATGGCTGACGCCGTTTCTGGGTTTCTATGGCTGACGCCGTTTCTGGGTTTCTATGGCTGACGCTGTTTCTAGGTTTCTGTGGCTAAAGCTGTTTCTGGTTTTCTGTGGCTAAAGCCGTTTCTGGGTTTAACTTTGTTGAGGGCTTCGCCGTTCTCGCGTTAGCGACTGTCGTTTAGTTCGAGCGTAGCGAGAACTCCCATTCGTGCTATTCGTGTTATTCGTGGTAAAATTAAAATCTCTGTTACAGTCTATCTATTGATTATTTTAAAAAATCTTTTTTTTGAATACTTTTCTGAACAAAATCATTACCTTTGTGGTTCTCATGGGAAAAAGTTTTTTTATATCGGTGATTTTTCTTTTTGTTGCGATGGGTATGACTGTCGCGCAAGATATTCACTTTTCGCAGTTTTACTCGACTCCCATGCAGACAAATCCAACAAATACGGGCAACTTCAATGGCGAATGGCGTGCTGTGCTGAACAACAAGAACCAGTGGAACAGCTTTACAAATGCGTATCGCACCTTTGCAGGTAGCGTTGACTATTCGCACGAATCGCTGTTCAAGCAGGGCGACAAGTCGGGCTTGGGAATTTTCCTCAATCGCGATGTGGCTGGCGATGGCAAGTTCGGCACTACGCAGATAATGCTCAATGTTGCCTATTATTTCCCGTTCATGTCGGAAAAACTGCTTGTTGGCGCTGGCTTGTCGGCAGGTTATGCACGGCATGGAATCCGTATCGACAACTTAAATTTTGGCAGTCAGTATGTTAATGACGAATACAACGATGCCATACAGTCTGGCGAGCAATGGCAGAAAAATTCCTTCGGATATTTTGATTGCGCGGTGGGGCTTAACGGGATTCTTAAGCTTAATCCCAAATGGACAGCCGAAGCTGGATTCTCGGCTTTTCATCTGAATATGCCACGCAAGACTTTCCTCGGGTCCGATGATTCCCGTTTGCCTGTAAAATGGATTGTCCATGCAGTTGGCGACATAAATGTCAAGGATGAATTTTGGATTGCACCAATGTTTTATTGCATGGTACAGCAGAAATATCTTGAGTTCGACATCGGCGCGCTTGGTCGCATGGATGTGAATCCAATCACCCTTCAGGCTGTGTATTTCGGCATTTTCGCACGAACAAGCGATGCAGGAATCTTGTGCGCCGGAGTGCAATACCGCAATGTCAGACTTCTTGTCAACTACGACATCAATCTTTCGAAACTTACACGCATAAGCCGAGGCAACGGTGGCATTGAGTTTTCGCTCGTTTACATTTTCTCCAAACCAAAGCCAATCGAAACACCATACTACAGGAAATGTCCCGAATTCATGTAACAAAAAAATTTTCACTCATTGTGCGTGCAGGCGTTGCAATATGTCTGCTCGTGATTTTTTCGTGCGTGGCACAGGCGCAGAATCGGGATGTTAACAATTTGGTTTTCAGTGGAGATAATGCAGTAAAGCAGAAAAATTTGTATGGTGCTGCAAAACTTTACGAGGAAGCTCTGAAGTACGATTCGAAAATGTACGATATTGTTTGGAAGGCAGCTGAAGCCTACCGTTTAGATAATGACTATGCAAATGCAATGCGTTTATATAAAGTGCTGGTTGACAAGGTGGAAGACAAATATCCAAATGCAACCTATCGTTATGCGCAAATGCTGAAGTCGAACGAGGATTTTATGAGGGCTCAGTATTTCTTCAAACGGTTCATTACTTTGTCGAAGAAAGATGGTTTCAAAGGCGACAAGGACAACGCCGAATATGCAGAACAGGAAATTCTAAACTGCGAATATGCTTGGAAGCAGCAAAATCGTCCACAGGCTGTGGAGGTAAAACATGCAGATGAGGGCATGAACTCGGTTTATAGCGACTTTGGTGCGGTGCTGGGAGGAGAATCTGTATTTTTCTCGTCCATTCGTCCCGAAAATGATTCATCGAAGGAATATAAGTCGCAGATATACAGTGCAGAAATCGGTGATTTCAATACGGCAAAACAGGTTGATGTTAAGTTGGAAAATACATCTGTTGACATATCCAATCCCTGCATTAGTGCCGATGGCAAGAAGATGTATTTTTCTTTGAACGAGGATTTTGTGAATGGTCACACATATATTTATATGTGCGATCGGGATGGAGATGAATGGTCATCGCCAAAAATGCTTCCCGAAAAGATAAATGTGCAGGGATACAATTCCACCCAGCCGTTTCTTGTAGAATTTGAAAGTCGTCCTGATATTCTGCTTTGGTCGAGCGACAGGCCGGGAGGCGAGGGCGGTTACGACATTTATTCATGCGAGATTCTTCCTGATGGAAGTTTCGGTTCGGTGAAAAATATCGGACGACCAATCATCGAGGATGAACGCTTTGCCGAATTTACTGATACTACATCGTTGATTAACACGCCCGGTGATGAGATTACTCCGTTTTATAGCACCATCGACACTACGCTATATTTCAGTTCGAACCATTACCAGACGATAGGAGCGTTCGACATTTTTTCGGTAAAAGGTAATTTTAGGGTTTGGGATGATGTGCAAAACCTTGGTTATCCGATAAATTCGGCGCAGAACGACATGTACTACAAGGTTTATCCCGAGCAAGGCATTGCCTTTCTGACAAGCAATCGCAAGGGCGCATTGTCGCAGACTCACCAAAGCTGCTGCAATGATATTTTCTACTACAATATCGAAAAGTATGTCAGCGAGGAGGATCGCATAAAGGCGGAAACCGAAATAAGGATAGCCACGCTTACCCAGCGAACAAGGTTGCTTGTTCCGATAAGCCTGTATTTCCACAACGATATTCCTAATCCAAATTCATGGGACACAGTTACTTCGCAGAATTATAGCGATACATATTTTGCTTATATGCAGATGCAGGACAAATATAGGCGCGAATTTTCGAAAGGGCTGGACCGCACTAAGCGAGAGGAAGCCGTAGATAGTATCGACAATTTCTTTGCTGGGAAGGTTGAAGAAAACTATAACAGGCTTATCGAATTTACCAAGATGATGAAAGAACTGCTAGAGAGCGGTCAGAAGGTGGCAATTACAATAAAAGGTTTCACAAGCCCTTTGAATACAGTCGAATACAATAACAATCTTGCAAAACGAAGAATATCATCGTTGGTAAATTTCTTTGATGAATACGAAGGCGGTGTTTTACGGCAATACATTGAAAATGGGCAGATTGAGTACAAGTTTGTTGCCTTTGGTAAGACAATGGCAGCCGCCAATGTCAGCGATGACCGCAACGACCAGCGAAATTCGGTGTACAATCCAGCCGCAGCTAGGGAACGCCGAATAGAAATAATTGCTGTTGAAATAGAAAGTGAGTAAGGAAAAACTCTGTTAGAAGAAATTGAAGAAAAACCACACTGCTACCCATTCGCGCTTAATGCCATCGGCTTTTCCAATCATGCTATAGCTTGAATTGCGGACAGTACCATCGTCATCAATTTTTCCAATCATCGAGTAACTAGAGTTGCGTACGGTGCCATCGCTGTCAACTTTTCCAATCATGCTGTAGCTTGAGTTGCGGATTGTGCCATCGTTGTCGATTTTTCCAATCATGCTGTAACTTGAGTTGCGAATAGTGCCATCGTTATCTATTTTTCCAATCATACTGTAGCTTGAATTGCGAACAGTTCCATCGCTATCTATTTTTCCGATACAACTGTAGCTGGAATTTCTTACTGTTTGCGCCGACATTTCAATGCTAGGCACAAGAAGCATTAACGAAGCAAAAATGCAAAGAGCAAAATATAATCGTTTCATAACCAATGTGAATTTGGCGTTTATATATCAAATATTATACCGAAAAAGTAGCATAATCATTGAACAATCGCAAAGCATAGCGATGCTTATTCTTTGTTCATTACCCATTTCTCTCTTTCTTCCCTACTTGGTGCTTTGCCGTGCCACTTGTAGTCGCCTTCGATTTCGGGGACGCCCTTGCCCATGGTGGTGTTGGCGATGAGGACTTTAGGCTTGTCGCCTTTCATGTTGTCGAAAGTTGCGACAAGTTCCTCGATGCTGTTGCCGTTGCACTCGTAAACATTCCAGCCGAACGATGCCCATTTTTCGCGTAGCGGTTCTAGTCCCATTACGCTTTCGTTTGGACCATCTATCTGCAGACGGTTGCGGTCGACTATTGCAATAATGTTGCCTAGTTTGTGATGTGCGGCGCTCATGGCAGCCTCCCATACTTGTCCTTCCTGGATTTCTCCGTCACCGCACACGCAGAAAATCTTGCGGGAGCAACCGTCAACCTTGTCGGAAAGAGCCATGCCTACGCAAATTGACAAACCTTGTCCGAGCGAACCAGAAGCCGACTCCACTCCTGGCAATCCTGATGCCAACGACGGATGTCCTTGCAAACGACCGCCAATCTTACGCAAGGTCAAAAGTTCTTCCTTTGGGAAGTATCCTGCATTGGCGAGTGTTGCGTAAAGCACTGGTGTCGTGTGTCCAATGGAAAGTATGAGTTTGTCGCGGTCGGGCATCTGTGGATTGTGCGGGTCGTGCTTCATGGTGTGGAAATACAGCACGGTGAAAATGTCGGCAAGGTCGAGCGAACCTCCGATATGTCCCGAGCCTGCTTCGCATAGCGAGTCGATGATGTCGCGGCGTATAGTGGCGGCAATGCCTTCGAGCCGCTTCAATTCCGTATTGTCCATCAGTGGATTGGGTATTTTATATTGGTCTTTATGATGTATGCTTCCGGATATTTTGCCAAAAGGTCTTTCATCAGAACCAATGCCTCGAAACGCGTCATAAAATCGCCAACATGAACTTCAAAGTTGGGTTCTACGAAAGTTACATACGCTTCGTGGTCATCGTTACTGCAAGCCGTGCGGATGGCGTTGGCACGTGAGCGAGAATCCTGAGTGTTCTGTGCGAAAACTTTTACGCGGTAACCAGGGAAACCGTCACGCTTCTTGTTTAGTCCGACGCAGGTTTCCATAAAGTTCTTGACAGCGTAATCCTGTTCTATTTTTACTTTTCCGTTGTAGGTCGAATCGCTGAAATATTTTATGCGCGAGGGTGTTATGTTCTGTCCGAACATTTGCATTGAACAGAAGGCAATTATGAATAGTATTACAAACTTTTTCATCTGAATGAAATTTTTGCAAAGGTATTAAAAAAACTTGAATTTGCTTAAATTCTCTTGATGGTCAACCTTTATTTTTTTTGATACGATGAATTTCGAAACCTTCACATATCCCGATAATTTCAAGGTTGCACCTCCTTTGGCAAACGCATTCGTCAAAGTTATCGGATCTTTTACAATATCTTTGAACGAAACATCGTAGTTTATTGGGTAGGCGTTGTTCGATTTTGGTTTGATGTGAATCTTGTCTCTCTTGTTGAAGCATCCTATGGGAATGTCGTTTACGGTAACATCGAGTTTCACACCTTTTACGTTGAATCCAAACGAGTTGGGATTGTCGATAGGGATTTTACCACCGATACTTATTCCGCTCAGGCTCAAGTTGTTCACTTTTACATCTTTGGGAGTGCCGACACTTACTTCTTGAATTGCACAAGAGTTCATTCCGACAATCATTATCGAAACCGCCAGCAACAATATTGATATTCTTGTTTTCATCGTTACAATTTTTTGCAAAGGTAAGAAATTTCTGGTTTCAAGGTTTCTGGTTTCTAAGAATACAGCACTGCTTGCTATTGTTTTTTTTTGCTACCCCCCAGCCTTTAGGCCGTTAACGCCATTAAAGGCTTTAACGATGGGGGGTGGCAACAAACAACAGCAAGCAAATCCAAGAAACCAGAAATATAGAAACCAGAAACATTATTTGTTGTCCATTGTCAATTTTTTATTACCTTTGAGGTCGAAAAAATTATATGCTATGGCAAAAAGCGAAGAAATAAACAACAACCTCAACATCATTGGCAACGGAACGACTATTGTCGGCAATATTGTTTCGCAAGGCGACATGAGGGTTGACGGGACATTGGAAGGAAACCTTACTACACAATCGAAAATCGTAATCGGAACTACAGGACGGATTGTCGGCGAAATAAAATGCAAAGACTGCGAGGTAGCAGGATCTGTACGAGGCAAAGTAAAAGTTGAAAACCTACTGATGCTCAGGGCAACAGCTACGGTTGAAGGTGAAATTAAAACCTCAAAGTTAGCCATTGAGCCTAATGCCGTATTTACAGGCACTTGCAACATGAGTACCGCCGAGCCGCAGGTTGAAGAACAATATAATGGATAGCAAGGAGAAGGGCGACAAGTTCAATTCCAGTCTCGGAAAATGGGCGCGATACACGTCTCTTGCCTTCGAGATGGGAATTGTGATTTTTGCAGGTGCTTTCGGCGGACTGAAACTCGATGAATATTTCGGAACCGAAAAACCATGGTTCACGGTAGCATTGTCGCTTTTCGCAGTATTTGCATCAATTTATATAGTAATAAAGGGCGTAAAGAATGAAAAATAATTCACTTGTCGGAGTGCTAACCAAACTTGCGCTATTTGGCGTTTGTCTGTTTGCCGTGCATTTTCTCCTGGCGCGCGCCTTTCCTGTTTGTGTAGCGGATGGTATATACGAGGCGCACCTTTTTTTATTTGTACTGACAGTAGTCGTGGTGCTGGTGCTGAAGTTCATATTTCGAAAGATGGCGCAGAAAAAGCAAGGCCTTTTCGGCTATGCTTTCATGGCATCGAGTCTGGTGAAAATGGCATTAGCTGTAGTTTTCCTTATACCTATTATTAGATTAGATGCCGATTACCGTATCGCGTATGTCGTTCAATTTTTTGTGCTGTACTTTGCCTACCTCGTAATGGAAGTGGTTTTGGTCGCCAAATTGCTTAAATCGGAGCAGGAAAACAAGGATTCGGAAAAGCAAGAGTAAAATTAGCCATTTGTTCAAAAAAAATCGCTTTCCGATAAAACAAAATAGAAAAAAAATCGTAGAATAACAAGGAGTTTAATAATTGACATATTGTTTTAAAAGGAAAATAGTCATGGAAGAAGAAAAGACCAGATATTCGCAGGAAGAACTTGAGGAATTCAAGGAAATAATTCTCAAGAAGTTGGAACGCGCACAGGCAGATTTCGACCTGTATAAGAGTATGCTTACCAAGGAAGACATGAACGACATCGATGATACTTCACCAACATTCAAGGTTTTGGAAGAAGGTCAGAATGTTTTGTCAAAAGAGGAGATTGGCCGTATTGCTCAGCGCCAACTTAAGTTCATACAGAACCTTCAGGCAGCACTTTTCAGAATCGAAATCGGCACCTACGGTATCTGCCGTAAGACTGGCAAGTTGATTCCCAAGGAGAGACTTCGCGCTGTTCCTCATGCAACACTTTGCGTAGAAGCAAAGCAGAATAGGTAAAAACAAAAATTGACCTCGGTAACGAGGTCTTTTTTTTGTGAATATTCAAAAAAAATAATCATTTGAACCATCGCAAAGCATTGCGATGCTACAAATGTTGAATTATTAAATCATTGAATTAATAAATCTTAGAAACAAAAAAACGGAATCAGATGCTGAAACAAGTTCAGTATGAACTGTGTTAATTACCAAATATTTTTTGAAAAATTTTCATCGTACATTTTGTTGCCAGTCATAATAGCGAATATTTGTTTTATA
>JAFZLK010000057.1 GCA_017551515.1 Bacteroidales bacterium
TACATGGTGGATGTAGCTCAATTGGTTAGAGTCCCAGATTGTGATTCTGGATGTTGCCGGTTCGAGTCCGGTCATCCACCCGCAAAAAAACCTCGCAGAAATGCGAGGTTTTTTGTTTTGACAGCAAAAATGGTAAAAAACATGACAGACCTGAAAGCAGAACACGAAGAAGGACACGCTGAAGGGAAAGTCAAACTCGAAGCAATGAATCCTCAAATGCAGAAATAAACGTTTCCTTCCTTTTCTAAATTACAACGCTTTTAAACGCGAGAAGACCCGCAAATGCGGGTCTTTGAACATTGTAGGTGTAAGAAATTCACTTCTTCAACAGCACTGTTTTTTCCACAGCCTTACCGCCGACCTGCAAAAATCCGATGTAACGCCCGCGAGCAATTTTCGCAGCATCAAGCGTTTCGAAATGCGAGCCAGTCGCACGATGACCCAAGTCCGCCGATTTCACAACATGCCCCTGCATATCCACAAGCGAGAACTTTACAGAACCCGCAGCAGGGATTTCAAAGCGAACGTCTATATTGCCACCTTGGAACTTCGCGCCAAAGGAATGCGATTTGGCAAGCGTTTGATTTTGAATGTGTACTGGATTCTGAGGATTAGTATACACTACGCCATTATATGCTTCCGGGTCATACATCCCGGCTGAATCATATTTAATGAAATAGGGGTAAGATTTTCCCTCATCAATTCCCCATATAGGGAAGAATTTATATCTACACAAACAGTTATCAAGAGTATCATATCCGGCGCATTCTTTTTTGTCACAAATCGCATAATTCCAACCACCAAGGGTATCCCAGCCCACAAAAGATGACATCGTCATCATTTCTTTTGTAGAAAGTCCTGTTCCACCGTCACTCGAATCCAAGCCAGACAATTCCTTATCCCAATAAGAATCCTTTATTCTTTCGGCCTCTACTCTATTATAACCGACAAGTCCACCAACATTTTCATTTCCAACAACCTTATTGCCGGCATAACTCTCATGTATAACTCCAAAGTTCTCTAGATTTCCGTAAGATACTGTCGTATTGTGACCAACAAGTCCACCAACATACTCTTCACCCTTAACAGTTCCCTGCGCATAGACCCGCCAAATCTCGTACGAATTCGTACCAACTAATCCACCGACGCTAGAAGTTCCTTCAACATTTCCCGTTGCATAAGCATAAATAATTGGGTCACGATTATCTCCAACAAGGCCACCAATACGATCGTCAAAAACAAACGTTTTACCCGAATCAGACACACTCAGCAAATCTACAGAAGAAAAACAATTTAGAATCGTACTTCTAGACTCGCCAACCAAGCCACCAACCGATCCTATACGCAATGCATTCGGGATAATCACTCCACTAGAATGGCTGTTACGAATACCTGATTCAGCATACCCCGCAATACCACCAATTTGTTTTGAACTCAGCTTACTACTAGAGTCCCGCTTAGCGACGATACGGATATCAGCGGATGCATTAACGATACGCGCATAAGAAAGTCCAACAATACCTCCTATCCTATATATACCATTCACTTCGCCTTGATAAGAAACATTCACCATAGAGTCCCTAGCGATAGTTCCTACAATGCCACCAACACTACCAAATCCTCGAACAAAACTATTTGTCACATGAACATTTTCAATGGGACCTTCCGCATGTCCAACAACACTTCCAACATAAACGGCAGAATTAATCGCACCCATAATATTCGCACTATCCAATTTCAGATTCTTCACAGATCCGTACAAATTGGAAAATAAACCAAGATTATTTACCTTCCCTTGAACAAACAAATTGCGAATAGTATGATTTTGACCATCGAAGGTTCCCCGAACTTTGGTACTGTCCACAGCATCCTTGTTACGCCCAATAGGCGTAAAACCACTGCATTCATCGTTCTTGCAATTTTCGTTCTTCGAAGCGGACGCGTCAATATCTTTTGTCAAAATGTAATTTGACGAATAGAGGTAAGCGTCCTTGCCAATCGCCTTGAGGTCTTCGTAGTCCTCAATCTGGAAAGGATTTTCGGCAGAGCCGTCACCCTTCATGGCGCCATTTGCAGCAAATGCATGAGCAGCAAATAAAGTTATTGCAGTTGTAATAATCAATCTCATATTTTTACCATTCCTTCTCATTCTATCTTATTCAAAATATAAAAACCTTTAATGTTTATTTAGCGTAGTCTTTTCAACAACCTTTCCGCCAACCTGCAGTACTCCGACGTAACGGCCTCGGCCGAGTTCCGCGACATCGAGCGTTTCGAAATAGCTACCGGCAGCACGCTGCCCCAAATCTGCCGTTTTCACGACACGACCTTGCATATCCACAAGCGAGAACTTTACAGAGGCGGCAGCCGGGATTTCAAAGCGGAGGGCGACACGACTACCATCAAACTTCGCACCGAAAGAATGCGATTTGGTATTCAACTTATTTTTTATTTTCGTTGTATACTCTTCATTAATTTCGGCATAATATACAGGTTTCAAATCCCTATTAATGTAGGGATAGGACAAGCCTTCATCAATCATCCAAACTTTAATAAACTTATCGGTTTGGCACATACAGTCTTCTTCTGGCACAAGCACATTACGCCATTCGCATTTTTTATTCACGCAAGGTTCAAATACAACATTTCTAACGGAATCCCAACCTACAAAAGAAGACCATGTTTTCATTTCTTTTGTCATCAGCCCCTCACCCCAAGCACTGGAATCAACCTTAGAAACTTCAACATCCCAATAAGACGATATATTACGGCCGGGTCCAAGCCAAAGAGAATCAACTTCTTCATTATATCCAGCAACACCTCCGACATTCTCAACGCCTTCGACAACATTAGCAGCATAGCAGGCATAAATAACGCTATGATTTCGGCCAACAAGACCACCAACATTTTTTGTTCCCTTCACCTCACCAATAGCATAAGAGGCATTAACATAACCTAAATCGCTATATCCAATAAGGCCTCCAACCTCACTCGTTCCTTCAATAGTTCCTGCAGCATAAGAACCATTCACATTTCCGGTTTTAAAAGATCCGACAAGCCCTCCTATTTCATAACTAGACTTTTTCTTCTCTTTTGTAGTTGAGTCATCTAAAATATTCATTGTTGAATAGCACAACTCAATAGCACCAGAACTTAAAAGGCCCGCAATTCCGCCCACCTGATTCACTTCTTTCGCAACATCATAAGACAGTGTAATCGTCCCACCAGAATGACTATTCATTATAAAATCATCAACGCTTTCACCGACTACGCCACCCACTTTCTGAGATTTTGCAACTATATCCGCATCGACATACGCACTGTCATAAAAGACAAAATAAGATTCACCAGCAATGCCGCCAGTCGCTTTAGCACCTTCTACATGTCCGTGAAAAGACACATTTTTTATGAGGATTTTTCCCCATGATATATCTGTTGGCAAAATATCACTTTCAATATAACCTACAATTCCCCCGACATTTCCAACCCCCTGAACGTTTCCATTAAACACATGGATATTATGGATTTCACCTCCATGAGAATTTGCCACAACACCAGCAACATAAAAGGCACTATTCGCAATCACGCTCAAATAATCAAATTTCAGATTGCGAATGGAACCCGACAAAGAACGAATGAACGCTACAGAGCCATGGTCAGCACTTTTAATGTACAGGTTGTTAATAGTATGGTTCTGCCCATCAATAGTACCATAGAAAATAGTACTATCCACAACATCCTTCACTTTGCCGATGGGTATGAAACCTCGACAAATATCGCCACTGCAATTTTCGTTCTTCGAAGCGGACGCGTCAACATCTTTAGTCAAAATGTAATTTGACGAATAGAGGTAAGCGCCCTTGCCAATCGCCTTGAGGTCTTCGTAATCCTCAATCTGGAAAGGATTTTCGGCAGAGCCGTCACCCTTCATGGAGCCGTTTGCGGCAAATGCAGGCACCGCAAGCATAGCTAATAAAACTCGAACAACATTTTTTAAATTCATATCATTCCTCTCATTCCTTAAATTTAATCTTTGATGCAACGGACAGAGTACGCATTATCCTTATAGCCATCGCTAAACGAATCTATACCATCGCCCGCAAGAACAATGCTATAAGCATAAAAAGCCTTCGACGTATTTTCCGTGGCTACCCAAAGATAAGCAGTAGAGCCCTCGACATCAAAAGTACCACTACGATACAAGAAGCCTCCGGGCAAAGCAGAAAATCCATAGCTATCGACACTTTCGAAATAAAGCCAGCCCGTTACAGATTTGAGCGCTTTACCCGCATTACTCCAATCGCCCACGGTCTCAATCAAGGTTTTCCAATCTGTTGTATCGGGCAAATGCCAACCGTTTGGGCAAATTCCCTGCGCTTGTGCCGGCAAAGAACAAGTTATGTTATAGCCGCAGTTCTGCGGATTTATGCTATCCGTCGCCAGTTTTACCGAATCAATCGCAGCCATCCATGTGTAAAGGCGGCCATACTTATCGCACATTGTCGCATTATTGTTGTAGCACCAGCTGTTGCCCAAAAGGCTCGGCGTCTTGACGCTGTCGGCATAATTCAGATTTTCCGCCATCCACCACTGTTCACCGATTTTCACGGTCTTGTACGTTTGACCATCGCGGTCATCAATCAAGGTTCCATATTTGCAAGCATCCACGACCTCCGTTTTGCAAAGTGCCGATATAGGTATAGTCACGGAACTCGATGACACAGCGGAACTACTGCTGGACGACACACCAATAGTTTTTCCCTTCAAGCAACGGACTGATTCGAAATAGCCTTTGTTTTCTATCGAAAAACCAAAAGCATTGCGGTTGCCAACGCCAAAGTCATATCCATGTAAATCATTATAAGAAGTCGCCGTCCAAAAACTAGCATTATAGCCCTTACCATTATAACTACTGGAATCACCACTTCCGCCAGGCAGAACAGAAAATCCCAAGGCATCAGTCGCATCCCCACCACCTGTTCCCTGCTCTAGCCAACCACTCTTCGACCTAATATTTCTGCCCACCGCATCAATTCCCACCACAGCAATATCACCAACAGTCCCATACAACAAAGCATTCCACTCTGTCGTATCCGGCAAACGCCAACCATCGGGGCACACTTTCATTGCTTCAGACCACACATACAGCCGTCCATACTTTGCGCAATTTTCAATCGAATCATTGTAACAACGGCTATCATCTGTTTTGTAATTCAGATTTTCCGCCATCCACTCTTGAGAACCAATCTTAACGGTCTTGTAAACTTGACCATCGCGCTCATCAGTCAGTTCGCCGTATTCGCACGTATCCGTACTATCCGTCTTGCAAGGAGTCGATGACGACGAACGGAGATTCCCGATCGAGTCGGGCATGACAGCGGAAACGAACTTTTCGAATGCAGGAACTTCGTCGGTGCCACCCCAGCTTTCGATGTTTTTGCGAATCGTGTCAAGCACGCCGCTTGCTGCCGCCGTTGCAGCCCAGTTCGCAATTTCGGCCTTCGAACTCTCATCCAATGAGCCGTTCTTCGAAATCGCAGCGGAGTATTCATCCAAGCGCTCTGCAAGTTTCGTCTCGCCAGCGTTTGCCAGCGTTAACACGCTCACCGCCAATAGTGCCGCGTTGCCGTCGCCCTTTTCAAAAATGTTCAGGTTTTCA
>JAFZLK010000007.1 GCA_017551515.1 Bacteroidales bacterium
GGCATTCCCGAGCCTCTTTTCCGAATAAGAGTTAATCGAAGCCCACTTTTTTATTTGTGATTATTTAGAACTGCTGATTTTGGGCTTGCGGCGAGTAAAAACAATTGAAAATGAATAAGATTTTAATTCTTTTCTGCGTGCTGATGACAGGCATCGGTGCGTATGCGCAAAGCGCATTAAGTGCTTCGGGTGGTAATTCGTCGGGAAACGGAGGCACAGCATGTTACACGATTGGGCAGATGTTCTATTCCGCCAATGTTGGTACGAGCGGACAAATAAGTGAAGGTGTGCAACAGGCATACGAAATTTATGATGTTACCGAGGTGCAAAATCCTTTATCGGCAAACATTTCATTGTCGGCATTTCCAAACCCGACAAACGATTTCCTAACATTGCACATTGACGGTAATTATATTAGCGGTCTTGACTGCACAATGTACGACATTTCTGGCAAAGAAATAATGCAGCAGCAAATAGATTCGTCGGAAACAAGCATCGATATGCAGTCGCTATCGCCAGCCACATATTTTGTTCGCATAACGAAAGAGAAAAATGAGGTAAAAACATTCAAAATTGTGAAGAATTAATAATGGTAATCTGTAGCGACGTTGCGCGCAACGTCCCCTACAATAGTTAAACAAATAAAAGAATATAACAATGAAGAAGAATTTCATTTTGGCAGTATTCTGCCTTATTATCAGTGCAATGACATTTGCACAAGTGCCGCAAAAGATGAGTTATCAAGCGGTGGTTCGAGGAAGTGACAACAATTTAGTGACAAATAGAGAAATATCTGTGCGTATAAGCATCCTACAGGGAAGCATTGATGGAGAAGCCGTATATACCGAAACACATTCTGCAACTACCAATGCCAACGGTTTGCTGACAATTGAAATAGGAAACGGCACAAGCAATGATGATTTCTCCGCAATCAACTGGGCAAACGGACCATATTTTGTAAAGACCGAAACCGATGTGAACGGTGGAGATGACTATGATATTATAGGAGTAAGCCAGTTGCTTTCGGTTCCGTATGCAATGTACGCACAAACGGCTGGCAATGTTCCCGATGTTAGCGGATTTTTGACGGAAGAAACACAAACTTTGGCAGATGTAGTTTCTGTTGGTAATTCTGCAAATGCACAATTAAAGGATGTTATAGACCCAACTGATAATCAAGATGCGACGACGAAAAGGTATGTAGATGAACTTATCGCTCAATTACAAGCAGCAACCGATGCGATAAATAACATTATTCCTTCTGTACATACAATTACATTTGATTCAAATGGCGGTACAGGTGTTATGCAACCGCAAACATTTATGCATGGTATAGTGCAAACAATCAACAGCAATATATTTACAAAAGAAGAACACTGGTTTTCGGGATGGAATACGGCAGCAGATGGAAGTGGATTTTCTTATACAAACGGACAAAACATAGTTATTTCTGCAGATATAACTCTTTATGCACAATGGAGAATATTAACAGGTACATTGAATGGTCACGAATGGGTTGATCTTGGTTTGCCGAGCGGCACCAAATGGGCAATATGTAATGTAGGAGCAGAAAATCCTGAAGAGACAGGTAATTACTATGCATGGGGAGAAACGACTACTAAAGAAACTTATGATTGGACTACATATAGTTTTTGTAACGGTAATTACAATACATTGACTAAATATTGTAGCAGTTCTATTTATGGAGATAATGGTTTTTGGGATTCAAAGACAAATTTACAATCAATTGATGATGCCGCAACTGTCAATTGGGGAGAAGGATGGCGAATGCCAACTAAAGAAGAATACGAAGAATTGATGAACAACTGCATATTAGAATGGACAACAATTAACGAAGTAAGCGGAGGACAATTTACTGGTCCAAATGGGAACACAATTTTTTTGCCAGCATCTGGTCGAATTGATGAAAATGGTTTAAGAGGAAATAATCAAGGCTACTATTTTTCACAATCGCTCAATACATATAGTCCTGATTGTGTGTGGGATTTATATATCCATCCATCTGCTAGTGATTTTAATGCGGATGCACGTAGATATATGGGGCGCGTGCTACGTCCTGTCTGTGTTTTGCAGTAAATTACTTTATATTTACAGCAGTCGTCCAATGTTCGGCTGCTGTTTTTTATTGCATCAAATCATCAAAAAAGCATTATAACATACTATTGGTGTCCGCTAAATCACACATCCAGTCATTTCAGAAGACAAAGCGAACCGACTAAGGAACGTGTCGTGTGAGCCTGTCTGTCCGGAATCTGCTCCACAACAATACGTTAGCAGATTCCGAACAACCGATTTCACACTGCTCCCCGTTCCGTATCGCAGGTTCAATCTGGTTTTCGGAATGACAAGCCCTATAATCAGCATACGTATATAAGAGTGCGACAACAACTGACTTATAACGTTTGCACATTTTTTTAGCGGACACCAATAATAACATACAAACTCCCAAAAGAATTGAAAAACCTTGAAAAACTTCTTGAAGACATTGCAAATTCTACTACAGACTGGACACAACTAAATAAATCTATTGGTGTCCGCTAAACCACCCATTAGGTCATTCCGTAAGACAAAGCGAACCGACTAAGGTACGTGTCGAGTGAGCCTGTCTGTACGGAATCTGTTCCACGACAATACGTTAGCAGATTCCGGACAACCGATTTCACACAGCTCCCCGTTCCGTATCGCAGGTTCAATCTGGTTTTCGGAATGACAAGCCCTATAATCAGCATACGAATATAAGAGTATGATAACAACTGACTTATAACGTTTGCATGTTTTTTAGCGGACACAACTAAATTAATCATGTAAAATTAGAAAGGGATTGTCAAAAAATGGCAGTCCTTTTTTGCTTTATATCAAAAAACTTTGCTTACGCTATCTTGTTCCAAACAATATCGTTTGCAAAGGTTGCAGACAATTCATCATCCTTCTTGATAATCCAATACTTAAAACCTAATAGTTCCTCATCTATAGAAAGTTCCTGTCTAATGGACTCTTCTGCAAAAAGTGAATGACTGAGTTTATAAACATTTACCTTTTGAACGAACCTGTTGAGCAATCCTTCAATTTCTTCAAAGAATTTAGCCTCTTTGAATTTCCTTAGCATTGAACTTCCATTGAATATAGTATTTAAAAGAGCAATCGTATTGCGAACTTGCTCCGAATCAATTTCACTACGAAACTCCGCTTTGTTAGTGGAATAATCCAAACTTTGCTCAATTATATCTTCAATATTGCAGTCCAATGGATTCAGTATGTCATCATATCTGCTACCTTTTTTCTGATTGCAATAATCACAGGACAGCAACAAGTTTGTCCATTCTGTACGAAGTTTCGGATAATTTTCTTGGCTCTTAAAATGTTCTATCTGAAAATCTGTCGTAACCTTTCGCTCACATAGATAGCACTTGTTATGCTGGTCATGAAAAAGTTGTTGCTTTACATCTTCTCCATCATACGAATTTGTCTTAAGCAAAGACTCTGGAACCTTATTTGATTTTGCAACCCTAATCATAACGCAAGAATAGTTTTAATCTTTTCCGCATTTTTCAGTTTCAACATCAAATACTCACCAACAATAGAGGGCAAGACAGGTTCTGGAATTTTGTCCAATTCATCCATAATTAGCTTAACATCCATCTTTTCGGAAACTGACAACGTTTCTTTTGACAACAACGCCGTCAATTCGTCAAGTCTCAGACGTACAGTGCTCGACTCTGGACGGACTCCAAAAAATCCTTCGGCAAGTGAAGAATAAGAATAGTCCGACAAATCACTTATTGGTTCTTTATGCTCAAGGTCAAAAGCAACTGCATTTTCCATCGAACTCAACACAAACGGGGAATGAGTTGTTACAATAAACTGAATATTAGGAAATGTTTTCGTCAAAAATGGCATAATTATTTTCTGCAATTCCAAGTGCAGGTGTGTTTCTATCTCATCAATCAGAACAATGCCTTCCTGCAGATAACTTCTTGTCAAAGAATTGTCGTCTTGCATTTTTAAAATTAAGTCAGCAACTATGTCTAACGCTGCACTAAAACCATCTGACAATTGCGTGAACTTAAACTTTTTTCCTTCAGTACAAATCTTAAAACTATAGTCCTTGTAATTGAATTCAAGTTTCAATTCATCATCTTGAAAAATCTGCTTAAGCAAACTTTCAAAATCGACAAACCAAGCGTTAATTTTATCAGCATCATCAAACAACTTTTCGTTACGGGCTAAAGCTTCCTGAATCTTTAAATCAGACATGAAATATAAGAATTGGTTAGTGACCGTTTCCTTGATATTTCCTTTTTTTATATAGTCAGGTTTAGTCGGACTCTTAGGTTCAATCATCATAACATTTCTACTTGCCTGATAGAAAGCAAGAATATATGGCACTTGATGAATATTACTTGCAAAATCAAGAGTTACCTTATAATTCAAAATTGTATTTGGTTTGCCATCTATCATTTCAATTTTAGATATCTCCTCTGCAATTGCATTCAACAACACAGTCTTTCCACTTCCGTTCTTACCCGTAATTATAAGATGGGGATATTTTTCATTTTCTATCGGAATATCAATGTTTTCCAGATGGAACAATTTATTTATGTGGATATTCTTGATAAAGTGGTTCATAATTATTATTTACCTTTTATTCTTTTAACTATTCTAAATTACATTCAACATGTATTGAACATTTTGCAAAAGTACATTTTTTCTGGAAATGCATACTAGTTTCTATAAAGAAAAATATAATGCATTGACTATCAACGATGAAATTTCTTTTATTTACTGGCATAAAAATCAACAATTTTACATAAGTTTGCAACATTTGAAATGTTAGGTTGCATTAATTAAACTTTAAAACAAAAAATGTCAAACAAAATCTTTTTCCTCGATGCCTATGCCTTGATATTCAGGGCTTACTATGCTTTTATTAAGAATCCAAGAATAAATTCCAAGAAGATAAATACTTCGGCGATATTCGGCTTCGTGAATACGCTCGAAGATGTGCTAAAGCGCGAAAAACCAACGCATATAGCGGTTGCTTTCGACCCATCTGGACCGAATTTCCGTCACGAGATGTTTCCTGAGTATAAGGCAAACCGTGAGGCAACGCCCGAGGATATAAAGGTTGCTGTGCCGTACATCAAGCAGATACTCGAGGCTTATCGTATTCCAATAATACAGATTTCGGGATACGAAGCCGATGATGTCATTGGTACGCTTGCAAAAAAGTTTGCAAATGCTGATAGTCAGGTGTATATGATGACGCCAGATAAGGATTATGGTCAGCTCGTTGATGAAAATATCTATATGTACAAGCCGCCTCATTCAGGAAATATTCCCGAAGTGCTTGGTGTAAAGGAGGTAAACGAAAAATTTGGCATTGACAATCCGAAAAAAGTAATTGACATACTTGCGTTGTGGGGCGATAGCATTGACAATATCCCAGGCGTTCCGGGTGTAGGACAGAAAACTGCTGCAAATTTGATAGCCAAGTACGGAAATATTGAAAACATTATCAAGAATATTCCACAGTTGAAGGGAAAACAGCAGGAGTCGTTTAAGAATAATATCGAGCAGTTGCGTATGTCGTACAAACTTGCGACTATAAAGACCGGTGTGCCAGTTGATGTTACACTCGATGAAATGAAACTTGAGGAGCCAGACTTCAATGCACTTGGAAAAGTCTTTGATGAACTGGAATTCTTTACTTTAAAGCAAAGGATAATCGGCTCAAAAGCATACGCAGAACCTGTTGTCGAAAAACAACAACCAACAAAGGTGGCACAGCCTCAGTTGCAGCTCGATTTGTTCAGCCAACCTGTGCAAACGGAACCTCAGGAGACGAAAGTTTTTGCTGATATTAAGAGTTTTACCAAAGAAAACGTGTCATACACACTTGTCGAAACACCTTTCGAGGCTAAGCAGCTTGCCGAAAAACTTGCTTCGCTTGACGAATACTGCTTCGATACAGAAACCACTGGTACCGATGCTCTTACGGCTGAACTTGTAGGAATGGCTTTTGCGTTGGAAAAAGGTGTGGCGTATTATGTGGTTTGCCCTGCTGACAAAAATGAAACGACAGAAATCTTGAAGAAGTTTTTGCCAATTTTCTCCGACAAGTCAAAGACCATGGTTGGTCAAAATCTGAAATATGACTTGGAAATCCTTGAAAATTATGATGTCGAGGTAGAAAATAAGCTTTTCGATACTATGCTTGCTCATTATATTCTTGAACCAGAGGAAAAGCATAATCTTGATTTTCTTGCTAACAAGTATTTGGGTTACAAGATGATACCGATTGAGGAACTCATCGGCGAGAAAGGCAAGAACCAGAGGTCGATGCGTAATGTTGATGCGCGTGTAGTCTGCAACTATTCCTGCGAAGATGCCGACATAACCTTGCAGTTAAAGGATATTTTGCTGGCAAAAATCAAGGAGCAAGGCATTGAGAAACTTTTGTACGATATTGAAATTCCGCTGATTAAGGTTCTGATGTCGATGGAAAGGACGGGCGTTAGAATCGACTCTGCAAGAATGAAGGAATATTCCGCAGAATTGCAAAAGGAACTTGCAGGCATCGAAGACAAAATTTACGAACACGCAGGCGAAAAATTCAATATTTCGTCACCAAAACAATTGGGTGTCATCCTTTTCGAGAAACTCAAAGTTGATCCGAAGCCCAAGATGACCAAGACCAAGCAGTACAGCACAAGCGAGGAAGAACTTGTAAAACTTGCCGACAAGCACCCGATTGTGAATGAAATATTGGAATGGCGTTCAATTAACAAGTTGATAAGCACTTATGTCGATGTTTTGCCTACGCTTGTAAATTCAAAGACAGGAATGTTGCACACAAGTTTCAATCAGGCAATTACGGCAACTGGTCGTCTTAGTTCCGCCAATCCAAACCTGCAAAACATTCCTATCCGCGAGGAGCGTGGAAAGGTTATTCGTAGCGCTTTTGTTGCATCTGATGACAATCACATATTTTTCTCTGCCGACTATTCGCAGATTGAGTTGCGCGTGATGGCTCACCTTAGCCAAGATCCCGCCATGCTTGATGCGTTCAACAAGTATAGTCTTGATATACATACTGCTACCGCAGCTAAGATTTTCAAGGTGGACGAAAGCGAGGTCACTCGCGAAATGCGTTCAAAAGCCAAGACTGCCAACTTCGGTATTATATATGGTATATCGGCATTCGGTTTGGGACAGCGTTTGCAGATTTCGCCCAAGGAAGGCAAAGCATTAATCGACAGCTACTTCGAAACTTTCCATGGAGTGAAAGAGTTTATCGAACGCAGTATTGCCGATGCGCGCGAAAAGGAATATGTTGAAACAATGTTTGGTCGTCGTCGTTATCTGCCAGACATTAACAGTCGTAATGCAATAGTTCGTGGATTTGCCGAGCGCAATGCTGTAAACGCACCGATACAAGGTTCTGCCGCCGACATTGTGAAGATTGCCATGATTAACATATTCCGTCGCTTCAACGAAAACAATCTGAAAGCCAAGATGATACTTCAGGTTCACGATGAATTGAACTTCAATGTTCCAGTATCGGAAATGGATATTGTAAAGCAGATTGTTGTTGAAGAAATGCAGAATTGCGTGAAATTAAGCGTTCCGCTGATTGTTGATGCAAGGTTTGGTAAGAACTGGCTGGAAGCACACTAGGGGCTAAAGGCCGTTTCAATGCCTTTGGCGTTTCTTTGTTTCAATGCCTTCGGCGTTTCTGAGTTTCTCGCTACGCTGTTTCTATGGGCTTCGCTCGTTTGATGGCTTCGCCGTTCAATGCCTGCGGCGTTTCAATGCTTCGCGTTTCTATGGCTAAAGCCGTTTCTGGATTTGGCTTACGCCGAGCTAAAGGTTAACTTCGTTAAGGGCTGCGCCGTTTCTATGCCTTCGGCGTTTCTGAGTTTCTCGCTGCGCTGTTTCAATAGCTAACGCCGTTTGACGCTTCGCTGTTTAACTTCGTTGAGGGCTACTTGTGCTGAGCACAGCCGAAGTACGCCGTTTCTTGCTACGCTGTTTCTATGGGCTTCGCCCGTTTGAAAAAACGTATAATGTCATCCTATATTTGCTGCGTAAAAATAAATGTTATTTTTATGTAGAAAAATGATTATTAACTTTTCAAACAGAAGGGGGAAAGGAATAAGATTAAAAAATGTCATTAATCTCCAA
>JAFZLK010000058.1 GCA_017551515.1 Bacteroidales bacterium
GATTGCAAGCGTAGTAGTTGACAGTGTAACTAATGTTACATCAGAACTTGTTGATGGTGTTTACACATTCACAAACGTAACAGATAACCACACAATCGCAGCAACATTCGAGGCACTTCCACAGCCGAATACCTACACAATCACTGCAACCGCAGGTGAAGGTGGTACAATCACTCCTGCCGAAGCAACTGTTGAAGAAGGTGGATCACAGGCATTCACAATCGCAGCTAACGAAGGCTTCCTGATTGCAAGCGTAGTAGTTGACAGTGTAACTAATGTTACATCAGAACTTGTTGATGGTGTTTACACATTCACAAACGTAAATGCTAACCACACTATCGCAGCAACATTCGAGGCAATACCTGCAACTACCTACACAATCACTATTAATGTTGGTGATCATGGTAGCGTTACAGCAACCGATGAAGACGACAATGAAATTGCAATTGAAAATGGCGTTATTACAGTGAATGACGGTGAAGATGTTTATTTAGAGTTTACTCCAGAAGAAAACTACAAAATTGACGAAATTATAGTTGATGGTGTTTCTGTTGAACTTGAAGACGAAGACCTTGAAGGATTTACATTGCCGATGCTTGTTGTAACTGAAAACCACAATATAAGCGTTACATTCATTGAAAATGTTTCTGTTGATATTATGGAAGCTGGTTCTATGGCAATCTACCCGAACCCAAGCAACGGTATGTTTAACATCGACTTCAGCAATATCGAAGGTGAAGCAACCTACCAGCTCATCGATGCTCGTGGTGCAGTTGTTGAAACTCGCGACATCATCGTTATGAGTGGTGAAACTAGGATGTTCAACCACGACCTCAATGCTGGCACTTACTTCGTAAGAATCATCAGCGGCGACAAGGTTTACGTTGAGCAGATTGTTGTTGAATAATTTAATAATAGGTAATGTTTGTACAGAAGATTTCAGTGGGATGGGCATTCCCCATTCCACTGAATCATTTTAAAAGGACTTAGTTATGAAAAATTTTATACTCGTAGTTGCTGCTTTTTGGCTATCGTTGTCGCTGTCAGCACAGGGACTGACCAACCCACTTGCCATGCATGCCGATTCGTCGGCGTTTGTCGGCTGGGTGACGCATGCTGATATTGTACGTGGGTATGTGAAAATTTCCGATACGACTTTTACATATACCGACAATGCTTCGGGCGTAACTTCGAACCACGCTTTTTTCGGGACTGTTGACAATTGTTACGGACCAGCAAACGGTCAGTTTATAAGCCTTGGCGATGGTGGGTATATCACATTGCAATTTGAAAGACCGATTGCTAATGGCGAGGGACATGATTTTGCTGTTTTTGAAAATGCTTTGATTCCTAATGCTGTGCCAAATCAGGATTCAATAGTTTTTTACGAACTTGCCTTTGTGGAAGTCAGTAGCAACGGTGTTGACTTTGTACGTTTTCCCGCAGTATCGCACGTGCAAACGGAGACACAAGTTGGCGGATTCGGTTATGAAAATTCAAATCTTCTAACAAACTTAGCTGGTGTTTTCCCTGTATTTTATGGCTATCCTTTTGATTTGGCAGAGTTGGCAGACGAACCGAACATTGATATTTACAACATTACCCATATCAGACTTGTTGACGTTGTCGGTTCGATAGATCCACAATACGGCACCTACGATTCTGAAGGAAATATAATTAACGACCCCTTCCCTACGCCGTTTCATTCTTGTGGTTTTGACCTTGATGCTGTCGGCGTGATACATTACCAGACAATTCATACTATTACGGCATCAGCTGCCGAAAATGGCACAATATCTCCAAGTGGAGAAATTACGGTATATGGCGGTTCAAACAAGGCTTTTACCATTACGCCCAACGAAGGCTACCGAATCGAAAGTGTGATAGTTGACGCAGGAACAGAAAATGAAAGAGATGTTACAGAAAATCTTGTTGATGGTGTCTATACTTTTGCAAATATTGATGCTGACCATACTATAAACGCCACCTTTAGGCAGATTGTTCGTGTAGAAATAAGCACAAACGAAGGCGGTTCTGTAAGTCCTGACATTCAATATGTTGATTTTGGCAGTGATTTTACTTTTTATGTTGAACCTGACAATTGCCATGTAATTGCTTCCGTCACGGTCAACGATGAAGAAGTTGTGCTTGATAATAATTCCTTTACAATAACAAATGTAACGGAAGTCCAGACGATAAATGTAACTTTTAGTTTGATAATTTATGATATAATAATAACGGAGACAGAAAACGGAACGATTTCTCCTTCTGGCGAAAATGGAGTTGTTGCTGCAAACTGCGGAGAAGACTACAGCTTTACGATAATCCCTGATTCTGGCTTCATGATTCACGCTGTTTTGGTTGACGGCGACAGCATTGGAACCATGAGTTCATACTCATTCCAAAGTATTAGCGGAAATCATACAATCGGTGCTATTTTTGACTCAATTCCAGAAGGTCAGGTTATTGTTGTTGTAAACGCAAACGAAGGTGGCTCTGTTGAACCATTTGGAACACAGGCAATTGATTATGGTGCTAATTTTACATTTTCTACAAATCCAGACGATTGCTACGAAGTAAAGAGCGTTCTTGTAAATGACAATGAAATTGAACTTGAAAATAATTCATACACAATAGAAAATGTAACCGAAGAGCTTATAATCAACGTAACTTTCGGTTTGATAAATTACAATATAACCTTTGATGCAGGCGAACACGGAACAATCTCTCCCAATGGCGAAAACGGAGTTGTTTCTGTTATTTGTGGCGATAATATTTCATTTACCATAACACCAGACGAACAATATAAAATTGAATCTGTAGTTGTTGATGGTGTGGATGTTATCGAATCCGTTGAAGATGGTATTTATGCTTTTGAAAATGTCAGGGACAATCATAGCATTTCTGTAACATTTACTGAAAATAATTCAGTTGACGAGATTATTGGTGCTTCAATTGCTGTTTTTCCGAATCCCAACAACGGAATGTTTAGCATTGATTTTGGTGGAATTGAAGGCAAAGCGACTTTCCAATTGATAAATGCTAGGGGGATGTTTGTTGATAGCCGAGAGTTCAATGTTACTGATGGAGAAAGAATTGACTTTGATTATAACAACCTTCACAGCGGAGTATATTTTGTTAGGATTATCACACCAGACAAAGTGTATATTGAACAGTTTATTGTAGAATAAAATGATAATACAGCGGAAACATATTAGTTCAACACTAAAAATAAAGAAAGATGGACGTACAGATTGGCTGGCATTCGTCTTCCTTTTACTTTTTATGCTTCCGCTAAATTTCATAAATGCACAGTCCGACACTGTAACTCTGCCCGATGTAGAGATAATCGAGCACCGCGAAATGCTTGAAACAGGTACTTCAGTCGTAAAACTTGACAAGATGATTCTAAAAGTCAAGGAGTTGAGTTCGCTTTCGCAGGTACTGTCAGAAAATACATCGGTATTTGTCAAGACCTACGGACGAGGTTCGCTTTCTACGGCTTCGTTCAGAGGAACAACGGCTTCACATACAAAGGTTTCGTGGAATAATGTGAGCTTAAGTTCGCCAATGCTCGGCATGGTTGACATGTCGCTGGTGCCAATGTCGATTGCCGACGAGGTGAATGTTTTCTGTGGCTCGGCTTCGATGCAGAAATCGGAAACCGCGATTGGCGGCGTTGTTGAGATAAATACCCGTCCTATGTGGGACAGAGGTGTGTCGGCAAAGATTGTATCGTCGGTGGCAAGTTTCCATACTTTCGACAATATGGCGCAAGTGCGTGCTGGAACAGAAAAATTTCAGTCGGTTACAAAGTTCTACGATACTCGTTCGCGCAACGACTTTAAGTTCAAAAACAGCGACATTGCTGGTGGTGGCATTCAGAGACGCGAAAATGCTGACTACCGCATGATGGGCGCAATTCAGGAAATGTATTTCCGCACTACAGAAAGATCATTCCTTGCTTTTAAGTTCTGGTGGCAGAATTACGACCGAGGCGTGCCGGGACTTACAACCAACGAAAGCGGTTTGCAGAACAACAAGAACCGTCAGGACGGAAATAGTTTTGTGTCGTCACTATCGTACAGGTTCTACACCGAAAAGTCGAAACTTGAGGTTTCGGTTGGCGACAATTACCAGTTGCAGAACTATATGTCGCAGAGTTATATAGGTGGAGTCGGCTTCTACAAGGTCATTGATTCCGACACAAAAGCCAATTCGCTTTACACCACGGCAAATTATTCATACGCATTCAACGACAGACTTGAATTGTCGGCTCGACTGAAATACAATTTCCACACTGTGGCTTCAAACGATGCGGTAATACAAAACGGCTATGATACAGTACGTCACGACTACGGTGCATTGGTTTCACTATTTGGCGAGCCATTCAAACGTTTCCGCTGCGGTATTACATTGAGGCAGGATTTCTACGATAAAAGCGTATGCCCTTTCCTACCCTCTCTTTTCCTTGAATACAATTTCAGGTATCGCTGGTTTATAAGGTCGTCGCTGTCGAAGAACTATTCCGTGCCCACGCTCAACGACTTGTTTTATGTGCCAGGCGGAAATCCTGACCTTGTGCCAGAAACCGCATACGTTGCCGACATTTCGTTTGGAAAGAAGTATAACAGTCTTGACGGGCGTTTCGCAATTTCTGCAGAAGCTGGAGCAAATTACAGCCATGTGAAAAACTGGATAATGTGGTGTCCGACAAACCGCGGTTACTGGCAACCTATAAATCTTGAAAAGGTTGTTGCATACGGTGCCGATGCAAAGTTGAACACTTCGTTCGAATTTCACGATTCGTGCCTGATTTCGCTAACGGCAAACTATGCCTACACGCATTCCACAAACCTTTCGACACCACGTAGCGAAAACGATATGTCTATCGGCAAGCAGTTGGCATACATACCTTTGCATTCGGCAAACATTTTCGGACGGATTTCGGCATACGGTTTCTATTTCTATTACCAGTGGAATTATTTTAGCGAAAGGTTCACCACATCTGCGGAGGAAACAGGCATTTTGGTGTCGATTTATCCTTATTTCATGAGCGATATTGGTTTGGGCAAGGAATTTGTGATTTCCGATTTTGCCATCGATTTGAATTTCAAGATAAACAATCTTTTCAACGAATCGTATCGTTCTGTATTGTGGCAACCGATGCCAAGAATTAATTTTGCATTCCAAATTAGCATTAGTTATAGATGATGGAGATTGGGTTATGAATAAAGAATATGCAATTGACAATAAATCTACACTTTTGTGTTGTGGTGGGGGCGTTGCACGCAACGACACCACAAACCACATCACAAATTATCCATTATCCATTGTTCATTGTCCATTATCAATTGTCCATTATCCATTATCCATTCTTTTCTTTGCATTCCTATTGTCATTTTCCTCCTGCATGAAGGACGACCTTGCGCCTATAACCCAGTTCAGCACATCCCACGATGGTGTTTTTATTCCCTGCGAGGGAAATTTCATGTATGGAAACGCCTCCCTCTCCTACTACGACAAGAATACGAAAACCGTGGAGAACCAAGTCTTTTTCCGTGCCAACGGAATTCCAATCGGTGATGTCTTGCAAAGTGTTACCATCAGCGATTCGCTGGCATATTTGGTAGTGAACAATAGCGGAAAGATATATGTGGTGAACAAGAATACATTTATTTATGTCAGCAAAATAACGGAACTTGTGTCGCCTCGCTACATTCGTTTCATAACACCATCGAAGGCATACGTTTCAGATATGTACTCCCGTAGTATTTATGTTGTGAATCCGCATACCTGTATGGTTGACAAAACCATAAACATTGATGATGGCAGTGGCGAATATTTCCGTCATTCGTCGGAACAGATGATTGTTTACGATTCGCTTGTATTTGTAAATAGTTGGTCGTACGACAACAAGATACTTGTCATAAATGCCAATACCGATGAACTTGTGTCGCAGATAGAGGTTCTTAAGCAGCCGCATCGCATGGTTATGGACAAAAATGGCAAGATTTGGGTTCTTTGCGATGGCGGGTATCAAGGCTCGGAATATTGTGGTACGCCCGGACTTGTGAAGATTGATGCGGCGACGCAGACAGTAGAACGTATTTTTGAGTTCCAGAGTGGCGACTATCCGTCCGAAATCACTATGAACGGCACTGGCGACACAATTTATTATTCCAATAACCATATTTATCGTTTTCAGGTTGATTCGGATAATGTTACTTCCGAAATTTTCTTTGCAAATCCGCAAGGTCGCTATTATTATGGGCTTGGTGTCGATCCTGTGAATTCGGAGGTATATGTTGCCGATGCGGTCGATTATATGCAGTCGGGCGTGGTTTATCGTTTGAATGCTGCTGGTGAGGAAATTGATAGTTTCAAAGTCGGTATAATACCGAATGGATTTTGCTTCAAATAAATTTCAGATACAAATAAAATTGTAGTTGCTGTATTTTGAAAAAAATATTAGTTTTGTAGTTGATTTGAATTTGAATTAATGAATCTGTACAGCACTATATATCAGTTGGTTTGTGACAACGACTGCGTGATAATTCCAGGTTTTGGTGGTTTTGTTACGAATCGTTTTCCTGCAGAGGTCGATTTTTCAAAGCAGGAATTTTATCCGCCAAGTCGTAAGGTCGCATTCAACGAAAATCTTTCGCTCAGCGATGGTCTGCTTGTGAATTATATTTCGCAAAGCGAAAATATGTCATGGTCGGATGCCGAGCAGGAAGTAAATTTGTTTGTCGCTGATTTGAATGCAAAACTTGCCGAGGGCAAGTCGCTTGCTTTTGATGGTCTTGGTGAATTTTCTCGCAAGACGGGAACTCTTGTTTTTATGCCGGTTTCATGTAATTTGCTTGACGAATCGTTTGGATTACCTTCTTTCAATTTCCCGATGTTGCCATCAGAGACGAAACCTCGCGTTGAGAGTGCAATTGTTAAGGGAACTCCAGACAAGAAGCGTGGCAAAGGTCGTGCTATTGCATGGTCATTGTCAGCGGTGGCAGTAATTGCCGGACTTGTATGCATGTCGTTGTATATGGGTTGGTTCGACAATTTGTTCGGCAATGAAAATGGCGAAACCTTGTTTGCTGGCTTTGGATTCGGAGGAAATAATGAGCAAGTTGCTGAAAATAAGACAGAAGAATCTGTAGTTGAGCAGACTGCTGATTTTGTTGAAGAACAAGAGGTTATTGCAGAAAACGAATCCATTTCCGATGAGATTGTGGATGAAAATATAGAAGCTGTCAACGATGAAGTTTTGACAGAAAATGTCGAAATGGAAGTAGTAGTTACAGAACCGGTTACGGAACCACAAGTAGTTGTTGCAGAACAAAATGCAGATATTAAGGTTCATATTATTGCAGGGTGCTTTTCTGTATATAGCAATGCGGAGAATGTTTACAACGATTTGTTATCTAAAGGATTATCTCCTCAAATATTGCCACTTCACAAAGGATTGTATAAGGTTAGCGTGAAAGGTTTCGCAACAACTTCTGACGCTTGTGCCGAACTTCAGTCGCTCAAGGAACTCACTGGCAACGACCAACTGTGGGTGATGAAGATGTAAGAAAGTCGAACAGGCTTGCAGTCTAACGGTCTTGCAGACTGTTCGTCTGGTCTTCCGTAAGTCTGTTAGCCTTTCAGCCTTCGTAGTACTCAAACGCATCAATAATATCCAAATAAACGCCATCGAAACCAGCATCGATTATGCGCGATAGGTACGATTCTTTGTTGCCGTAGATGATTTTTTGCCATTCCGGATCCCAGTATTTTACTTTGTAGTTGCCTTTCCACTTGGGATTTTCCTTGTCGAGCCACGAGGGATTTCCTCGTTTCCACGATTTGTTCCAGTAGTAGCGGTAGTCTTCGGCTTCGCCTATCGACATGTAGGCGATTACCATGCGTCTTCCTCCGTTTGCCTTGCAGTGAAGCCGTTCGATTTCATCAGCGGAAAATTCGCCGTTTTCGTGGAATAAATCCATGATTATCAAGTCGTAGTTCGTGGCACAAACGGCTTTGATAAAATCATGCTTTGTCGGAAAGTTTTCGGGGTTGATTAGGTATAGAAAGGTTTTTACTTGGTGCAAATCGGTTATTGCTTCTGAGTTTTCGTTTGTGATAGCAGTTTGTGGAATGATATCTAAGTTTCGGCTTGTTGCTTGATACGAGATGAACCCATTTGCCAAGTTTTGTTGCTTCGACTGCTCAATATTCGCCTGCGAGGAACAATAATCGGTTACCAAAATTACTTTGTTATTTTCTTTAAGCCTTGACAGGTATGATTTTAGATGATTGGTCGCTTTGGCTGGCGTTGGCTTGTCGTCGTGTGAGTAGCCAAAAAACAAGTCTTCCTGACCTTGTCCGTCGATTGCTGAGATGTATTTGGAGGCAAGCCTTCCTTCTGGATTGTTATCGGTACATATTAACTCTACGCCATTTTGCGAAATTATCAGAAATGCTGGATTTTGTGATTTTGCTTTTTTGCTAATCTCGACTACAAATTTCCGCATTTCCTGCCTGTAGTCGATGTAGGTTTTCTTGTCGCTTGATGCAGTTATTGCTATGTCTGACAAAAGAATGACTATGCGGGAAATACGATTCATCTTTATCTTATTCCTGCTTTTCGTAGGGCATCGTGATAGCGGCGAGCATTGGCTTCGTGTTGTGCATTTGTTACTGCAAAGTTGTGATAACCGGAGAAATCCTCCTTGGCGCAGAAATACATATAGTTGTGATGCTCGTAATTTAGCACTGCATCAATCGACGTTGTTGAAGGTATGCATATAGGGCCAGGAGGCAGTCCTTTATATTTATAGGTGTTGTATGGCGAGTTGATTTCGAGGTGCTTGTTTAGTATTCGCTTGATAGTGAAGTCGCCAGCGGCAAACACAACCGTTGGGTCGGCTTGCAGAAGCCAGTCTTTTTTCAACCTGTTTATGTAAACGCCTGCAATTCTGGCTTTTTCGTCGTTTTTCTGAGTCTCGCTTTCAACTATAGATGCCAAAGTTGAAACTTGTGATTGTGAAAGCCCTAGTGCGTTTGCTTTTGCCTTGCGGTCATCGTTCCAGAATTTCTTGTACTCGTCGGCCATGCGCTGAACAAATTCCTCGGCAGAGGTGTTCCACCAAAACTCGTAGGTATTGGGAATGAACATCGAGCAGAATGTCTGGTTGTTGAATCCGTATTTTTTTGCTATCTCCTCGTCTTTTAGCAATGAGGCAATGTCAGCAGAGTCGGCTTCTATGTTGGTTGCTGCCTTTCCTGCAAGAATGTCGAGTGTGCGAAGGCTGATGAACGTGACTTTCACTGGAGTTTGTCTTCCACTACGTAGCATGTTCACTAGCTCGTTGTTCGACATTCCGTTTTCAAGTTTGTACTTTCCTGGGAGGACTTTCTCTCCATATTTCTTGAAATCAGCGACTTTGTCAAACGATTCCATGTTGTTCACTTTGCCCGAACAGCGAAGAATTTCCATAACATTGTCGAAATTAGAGCCTGTGGGAATGTATATGTATGTTTCGTTGTCGGCGGTTACATTGGGCGAATATGCGTAGTCGTATGCCTTGTATGCCACGAATGCTCCAGCAACAAGCAATATGATAATGAGTGTTATGGCTATTTTTTTCATGATGTTACTTTAGATTATTATTGCTTCGGGTTCAAGTTTTATGCCGAATTTGTCAAAAACTTTTTCCCGTACGTTTTCTGAAAGTTCAAGTACGTCATTGCCAGTGGCGTTGCCAGCGTTTATGAGTATAAGAGCTTGTTTTTTATGCACGGCTGCTCCCTTGTGCTGGAAGCCTTTTAGTCCGCACTGGTCGATCAGCCATCCTGCAGCGAGTTTGTAGTCGGCGCCTGCGGTGAAATATTTTATTTCGGGGAACTTGGTTTTCAGTGCGTTGAATGTTTCTGCATTTACAACTGGATTTTTAAAAAAGCTTCCCGCGCTACCAGTTTCCGAAACTTCCGGAAGTTTTTTGCGACGTATGTCGATGATGGCATTTCTAATGTCGGCAGGTGTGGGGTCGCTTATCTTATTGTCAGTCAGATATTTTTCTACATCAGCATAAGAGCGGTTGATATTCGGGCGTTTGCTTAGTTTGTAAACCGCTGAAAGTATTATTGCTTTGCCTTTTAGCAGATGCTTGAAAATACTTTCGCGGTAACCGAAGCAGCAAGCCTCGTTGATCATGTATTGGATGTCGCCGGAATCTAAATGCAGGAATTTTACGCGATGTATGAACTGGCTGGCCTCGGCTCCGTATGCTCCAATGTTCTGTACGGCACTAGCACCAACTGTTCCTGGAATATACGACAGATTTTCAAGTCCGTAGGCTTTGTTTTCGATGCACCATTCCACAAAATCATCCCAAATCTCGCCAGCTTGAGCTTCGACGAATATGTTGTCGCCATTTTCGTAAACTATGGTTTTGCCTTTTGTGGCAGGATGTATTATCGTGGCATCGAAATCTTTGGTAAACAATACGTTGCTTCCGCCACCGAGTACGAAGAACTTGAAATCTTTGTTGTCTTTTTGTAAACGTACAAAGTCGAAAAGCTCGTTGTCGGTATCGTATTCGAAAAAGGTTTTGCACTTTGCCAGGATACCGAAAGTGTTGTTATCCCGAAGGTTGTAATCGCATTCTAATCTCATAGAAATTATTTTTTTGCAAAAATAACATGAAAATGATTCATGGCGACATTAGTTTTGGATTTTATGACTACTTTTATTTTGCACTCTGTTGAATCTTCTGTTTGAAAATTTTGCCATTTGAATATTGCATGAAGGTATAAAAGTATTATTTTTGTATTGTCATATTTTAATAAATAGTTTTTATGAAAAAGAGTATAATTTCATTGTGCGTTGTGTTTGCAATGCTGTCAATGGTTGCAATTATTGGTTGCGACAAGTTTTTAAAGATTGTTAGCGTTAAGACTAATCAATATTCAAATTTAAAGTCAACCTCTGTTGTTCTGAAAGGCAATGTTGTATCGACAGGAAGTGAAAAACAAGTGGAAGAACGTGGTTTTTATTATAGCACATCAAAAACTTTGAAAGATGCCGTAACTGTAGAATGTGGTGCCGGAGGCAAAGGTGAGTTCGAGGCCAAGATTACTGGCTTGAAACCGGGCACAAAATATTATTATAAAGCATATGCTAAAAATAATGATGATATAGATGCCGGTGAAATCATTGAGTTTACGACCTTTAAACTTGATTTCACATTGGAAACCTTACCACCAGAAAGAGTGGCATCAGGTAGGGTTATACTGCATGGAAGCTATGTAAATAATGAAAATTTGAAAATTGATAAAGTCGGTTTTGAATATGGTTTTAATGGCGATTTTACAAATGCTACCGCCATATATGCATCAGAAACGGACACTCCATTTTCTGTAACATTGGAAGATTTGCCAAGAGGTACTTACTATTGCAGAGCATTGGTTCAGGCAGAAGATTCTACGATTCTTTTGTTCGGTAATTCTCAGTCGTTTGATTCGTATGAACATGTGGCCACTGTAGTGACAACCGGTGATGCAAATAATATAACAGCAACATCGGCACATCTTACTGGTACTGTCACAGGCGAAAATATTGATGCTAATGGTTTCTATTGGAGTAAAAATTCCGATTTCTCCTCGCCAAACCAAGAAATATGTGGACTGGGCGCTGGTTCTATTGATGTAACATTGGACAGCTTGACTTCATCCACAACATATTATTATAAGGCATACGCCGTATATACTATCGAGGGGGTAAGAAATGAGGCTCTCGGGGAAATGAAAAGTTTTACAACACTTAATGCTAAGTAGTTTATAATATGCAATATATTGTAGGTCGGATTCGTCCGACCTATTTTTTTATGGCATCTTTTAGTGCGATGTTGCTAAATTTTCAAAAAGAGACTATATTTGCAATCTAAAATTTGAATGATGAAGTGTATTGGTTTTGCCAGCGATCATGCAGGCTTTGAATTGAAGACTTTTCTTATTGAATATATGAAGCAGAAAGGTTATGAAGTCAAGGATTTTGGTACATATTCCGCCGAAAGTTGCGATTATCCCGACTATGCTCATCCGTTGGCTATTGCTGTGGAAGCTGGTGAATGCATTGGTTTCGCAATTTGTGGAACTGGCAACGGCATTAGTATGACTGCAAACAAGCATCAGGGTGTGCGTTGCGCATTGTGCTGGGATGTGGAGATTGCGTCCCTTGCACGTCAGCATAACGATGCTAATATTTGCGGATTGCCGGCTCGATTCATATCAAAGGAATTGGCTGTGGAGATAGCAGAAACCTTCCTGAAAACTCAATTCGAAGGCGGCAGGCACGAACGTAGGATAAAGAAAATTCCATTGGAATAGCAAGATGGAAGAACAAAAAAGGAAGAAAAGATTTTGGACTCGCTGGAAGGAAATTTTTATTGAAAAATTCTGGCGAAATCAGCCTCTTAAGGACAAGTTGTACGAAATAACTTTTGGTTCCGAAACCAAGGCTGGCAAGATGTTCGACATCGTGCTGATGATTATGATTGTCGCCAGCATTGTTGTCCTGATGATTGAAAGTGCAGGAATTCCGCGAGCCTTCAAGATTACATTCATAGTTTTCGAGTACATTTTTACTGCTTTCTTTACATTCGAGTACCTTGCGCGTGTCTATTGTTCGCCAAAGCCATTGAAATACATTTTTAGTTTTTACGGAATAATCGACCTTATATCCACTTTGCCTGTTTATATAAGTTTTTTCTTTGGCGGTGCTCGTTATTTCTTGATAATAAGAACATTTAGGCTTATAAGAATATTTCGCGTATTCAAGTTGTTCAACTTTTTGCAGGAAGGTCAGTTTTTGATTTTAGCCTTACGCGACAGTAGCAAGAAAATTATTGTGTTTTTCCTTTTCGTCCTAATACTTGTGATTTCGATGGGAACAATCATGTATATGATTGAAGGTGGTAAAAATTCGGAAAACTTCAACAATATTTTCACCAGCATTTATTGGGCTATAGTTACGATGACAACAGTAGGCTATGGTGATATAACGCCTACAACGCCTATGGGACGCTTTCTTTCTGCCTTTGTGATGTTACTTGGATATACTATAATCGCAGTGCCTACTGGCATTGTATCGGCATCAATGGCAAAAAGCTACAAGAAACAGCGCGAAAAGTTCAGAATTTGTCCGCGATGCCACGAGTACGAATACGACAACGAAGCCAAGTTCTGCAAGCACTGCGGACATGAGTTTGGTGACGACTGGCGTCAGGAACACCCAGAGGAAAGGATAGTCCGTACAGACGGAAAGCCAGAACCAGTTGAAACAGAAGAATACGAAGAACCTGTTTAATATGCAGTCGATACTTTACATACATGGCTTCAATTCTGCAGGAAACGCTTGGAAGGCTATGAAACTAATCGAGTATTTTCCTGATTACAAGATTGTTTCTCCAACGCTAGACTATTACACACAATCGCCCGATGCACTCATTGCCCAACTAAAGCACGAAATTGACACACACGATATTAGGATGATTGTAGGAACCAGCCTTGGTGGAATGATGACAATGTACATGTCGGCACTATGCGGACTGAAGGCGCTTGCCATAAATCCCGCTTCACGACCAAACGAGTCCTTGCGACAATTTGTTGGCGTTGAGCTGATTAATTATGCCACCGAGACAAAGCATTATCTTTCGCAGGAGGCATTCGATGCATATCAGGGATTTATAACAGGACCGTTTAACGATGTGCATTTCGACAGCGAGAAACTTACTTTTGCACTCGCCAAGGACGATGAATTGCTTGGTAGTTACGATTCTTTAAAGGAACAATTCCGTGGCTTTACAATCCACGAGTTCGATAAGGTTACTCACCGCTTTGTAAAGTTTGAGTATCTAGTTCCTATTATTAGAGATATATTAGAGGGATAAACACAAATTAATTGACAAATACCATGAAAACTTTGAGATTAATACTTTGCTCCACCATGATGGTTTTGGTTGGACTTTGCACTTTCGCACAGACAAATCCTTACCCAGAGGAGAACGATGAATACGCATACGCTGTAACTGTAAAATATCAAGGTCAGAAGCCTATAATAAACGATTTTGTCAATGCCTACATTGGGGATGAACCGGAGGACGAATTGACTGGCTATCTGAGCGATCTATGGCATAAATACCTCAAAAATGAACCGTTGGACAAGAACGAAAAGGTTACGCTTGATGCCAAAAATGGTTTTGCAAGTTTTGAAAAAGTATATCCTCCCGACGAGGACGATCCGGAAGGCAGTAAGATACTAGTGGAGATGTGTTATTGGAACTGTTCCGATGGCAATCACAAGGTTTTTGCAGAATCGGTGCAGATTTTTCATGGTGATAGAGCCGTCGAGACGGAGTTCAGCGGTGTAAGTTTTGGCATATACAACAACACCACGCACAAGATGACTTATGTATATCTAGATGATATGGGTGCGAAAGTAGAGACTGGCATGGAAAATCTTAGTGTAAGTGTTGACAAGGGCGAATATTTTCTTGTTAACTACGAAACAGAAGAACGCAAACCTATCACCGAGGAGCAATACAATAAATGGTGGGACGAATATCCGATTGTAACCTACAGCCTTCCTCGCGTAGGGAAGGACATTACTGCTGTTATAAATAACCGTCCCGAAGGCAAGAAAGAAGTGATTGTAAAGTGGAACGGACTAAGATTTGATGTCCAGCAGTAGAAAAAATTACTTTCTCCGCCACCATTTGCGTTTTGGCTCTTCTTCAGGCATAAAGTCATCGCTGTATTCTTCATCGTCAAGCTCTTCTTCCTTAACAAGTGTTTGTGGAATTAGCAGTTCGCGAATCTTGTCCCATCCAATGAACCCACCAATGTTGCGATCGTCAATATAATAGTCGGCTACAATCTTACGGCTCATGTACTTCGGATTGAAAACCTCGTCGGGATGCTCGTTGTTTACAGCATAGAAAGTAACTCCATGTTGTTTGCAAAACTCAACAGCCTCGTCAAGTAGCTCTCCATCGCGGACAGTCCATAATATAAGAGTAAAACCATTGCGTTTCAAGTCTTTGAGCGTCTCGAAAGCACCATCAATCACTGTTCCTATTTCTGGGTAGCGGTGGGTTACTATTGTTCCATCGAAATCGACTGCTAATACCGGATTGTATTCTAAATTCATTAATTATTGCATTTTCATCGGCAAAGATAGAAAATAATGGACAATTGGCAATGAAATAATGGCAAATATGAAGATGTTTTTTTACAATAACGATGCTTCGTCAATTTTAACTATCTTTGCAAAGCAAAAAAAATGACAATGGACAACAAAACCAATGCACCGACATTCTCGGCAAAGACAAAAATGTCGGAAATAATAACCAGCAGTTCACTGCTCTCGATAATAGAACGGCTTAACATAAAGCTAGGCTTCGGCGAAGCTAGCATAAACGAAATATGCCGAAGGAACAACCTTTCGACAGAACTTTTCCTAAAGATTTGCAAGGTTTATGCAGTTGAATCTTTCGTCCCGGACATCGAAAACCTGACAAGGGAGGACATTCCCGAAATCATCGGTTACTTGCAGCGCACGCACAAATACTGGACTGAAAGTTTCTTTCCGAACTTACATTCAAACATTCACATCATGTTGGAATCATGCGACGGCACAAGCAAACGAATGCTCAACAAGTTCTACGACGACTACGACGAGGAAATCAAGAAACACCTCGACTACGAAGAAAATACCGTCTTCCCCTACATCTTGTCGCTTAGCAAATGCGAGCAAAAGAATGCCAATAGCTACAGAATAAAGGACTTCGAGGAGAATCACAGCAACATCGAGGAAAAGCTCCAAGACCTGAAGAACATTGTGATAAAGTATTTGCCAGAAAGCGCATCACAGCAATCACGCATAAATGTTCTCAACGAAATCTTCAAAATAGAAGACGACCTGAACAAGCATTCCATAATCGAAAACAAGATTTTGATTCCGTTGGTTTCCAAATTCGAATAAAATGAGCGCAAAACACAAGGTTACAATAATAGAACCATCGGAAATAGTTTCGGCAGGACTGAAACAGCTCGTGGAATACGGCGGAAACTTCCATGTCGTGAAAATATTCAAGTCCTTACAGGACTACTCCGAAAACCAGAATGGAAATCCTGATATTATACTAGTAAATCCATCAGTGCTGCCTCTCGGCGACAACACTGACCCGAGGACATTGCTATCGGCAAAAGACTTCACCGCAGTTGTCGCTATATACTACGCTCCATACGATGACAACACCATACGCAACTACAATGCAGGCGTAGGAATATTCAGCACGCAGGAACAAATAGAGAAGAAACTGCAATCGGTACTGAAAACCCCATCGGACAAGGAACAGGACGACAATAGTAACGAACTATCAGCCCGCGAGTGCGAAATTCTGACAGCCGTAGCCAAAGGCAAGACAAACAAGGAAATAGCCGATGAATTCAATCTGTCGATTCATACGGTGATTTCGCACCGCAAAAACATTTCGCACAAGTTGGGAATCAACAGTATCGCTGGTCTGACAATATACGCCGTGATGAACAAACTACTTGATGTAGAGGATTTTTAAAACAGCAAAATGAAACAGACGAACAACCGCAAAATAACAATCTGGGTAATCGTTGCAATAAGCGTTGCAGGATTCCTGCTATACGGCGGTTCGCTACAAAACGGCTACAACCTCGACGATGACTATGTTTGCGAGAACCATGAACTTGTAAAGCAAGGCATAAAAGGAATCCCCGAAATTTTTGCATCACGCTACAACAACAGCGGTGGTGTAATGTTCGGCTACCGTCCTGTAACAATCGCAATATATGCAATTGAATACCAAATATTTGGCGAATCAACGGTAATCGGACATTTCTTCAATATCATCTATTATATCATAGCTTGCATAATCCTGTTTATCTTCCTTCGCAAACTTCTGGAAACAAAGTATGCATCAACGAACCTGCTGATTTCCATAGTCGTCACTGCCATATTCATGGCTCACGCCATACATTCCGAAGTAGTGCTAAGCCTCAAGAACCGCGAAGAAATACTTTGCCTAATTTTCTGCCTGTCATCTGCACTACTGGCTTTGCACTATTATGATAAACGCAAAATCCTAGACATAATCTTTGCAATAATCCTACTCGGAATCGGCTTTCTCACAAAGGAATCGGCAATAGTTTTCCTCGTCATTATCCCATTGTCAATCATATTCTTCCGTACCGACATAAAACTTCCGACATTTTCTGGCGTAGGCAAGAAAATCGCAACATATTTCAAGCGAAACCTTTTCCTTACAATATTTGGTTGCCTGGTTTTGGCATTACTAACAGCAAGAGTGATAATCAACTGGAAACTGGGCAATACTCCAGCATTCCTCAACGGCATAGTGCTTAGGACATTGTTCTTCATATTCACATTGTCATGCATAACAATTAGCATTATAAAGCACAAGCGCACACCCAACCCTTTGATTAAGCGCAACATAATGCTTTGGACTTTGGCCGTACAAATGATAATAATTTGGCATTACTGGGCATTAATCGTCTCAACGATTATGCTACTTGTTTCCCTATCGGAGAAAGATGAAATCACAGCAACGCTGAACTGGAAAATCAACCCAGCATGGCAAAAGATTAAAGTCATTCTTCCTTTCGCTCTGATATTCATAATTGCAGTAGCCGCAATAGCAATTGCATATTACATTCCCGAATCGGTGCTTCCAAAGAGCAACGCAGTGATGTCGAAATGGCAAAACCCGATTTTCACTGAGGAATCGTCATCCAGCAGATTTGCAATAGCAATGTACAGCCTTGCATTCTACCTGAAACTGCTGTTTGTCCCCTACCCTTTGCGCTACTACTACGGATACAGCATAATTCCCGATGTTGGACTTGAAAATCCAATTGCAATAATCTCTATTATCGTTCATATTACTCTCATTGTCGTTGCCATTTGGCTGTTCAATAGGCGCAATTTGGTTTCGTTTGGCATACTTTTCTACCTTATCGGAATATTTCCGTTTTCCAATCTATTTTTCCCATTCACTGGAATCATCGGCGAACGAATGCTTTTCGCTCCAAGCATAGGTTTTGCAATTGCAATCGGATATATTATCATTTTGATTTTCAAAGCAGAAAAAGGCATTAGCAAAGGCAAAAAACTTGCAATCGGCATTATGACGGCAATCATAGTAATTCCCAACGCAGTTATAGTCATAAAGCGCAACGATGACTGGAAAGACCGCGAAACACTTTTTGCCCACGACATTGAATATTCTGCTGAGAGTGCGAAAGCAAATGTATTGTACGCCAATTTGTTAAGTCGAAATGCATACGACAAGTTACCATCTGTTGCGGGAACTCCAGCACAAGAAAAATGCCTCAAGGACATAAAAAAGTCCGAAGGTCTTTACCAACAGGCACTTGCAATAGATTCCACCTACGGAAATGCATGGTACAATCTTGCCTATCTCAAACAAATTGTATATCAGGATTATGACAATTCGGAAATTATGTTTGAGAAAGCATTGAAATACGATAGCACGCTTAACAACAGCTACTATTTCCTCGGAATGGCAAAATCGATGAAAGGCAAGTACCGTGAAGCCATTTCAAACCTTGAAAGATACGATACGGCAACCGTGTACGACAGTAAATTTTACGACCTCACATATTTTTTCATTGGGAAGTCGTACTTTGAACTTGGCGACAACGAAAACGCACAAACATACTACCGCAAATGCATAGACAGCCTAAAGAGCGAGAATTTCCAGCATACGGTTTCGGAACTCAAACGCTTTATAGACACGACAAAGGACTATGCACTTGGCATTCGCCTCGGCAAGCAGGAAGTAAGCCATTTCCCCGATGCCGACCTTCCGTATGTTGACCTTGGCAACTACTACATGCTCTCCGGCGATACGGTAAATGCTATCGAAAACTGGGAAATTGCATACGACAAGTTCAAGGGCAACAAGAACATAGCGGCTACACTATACAATTATTTCAAAGAAAAAGGAAACAAGGAAAAAGCAGATTATTATCTGAAACAATACAATACAAAGTAAAACTAGAGATATGGACATAACTGAAATTCTTGATAAGCAACACTTTGAAAAAGACGATATAATAAAACTTCTTTCAACCACTGGCGAGGAAATGCAGATGCTTTTCCGCAAGGCACAGGAAGTAAAGTTTTCTGTTCTTGACAATTATGTTCACCTAAGAGGACTAATCGAATATAGCAATCGTTGCAAAAAATCCTGTCTATACTGCGGAGTACGAAGCGACAACAAAAAAGTGGAACGCTACACACTTACCGAAGATGAAGTAATCGAATGTGCAAAACTATCACACAAGCTTGGCTATGGTTCAGTTGCAATACAAAGTGGAGAACGAAGCGACAAGGAATTTGTTGAAACCATCACCCGCATTATCAAGCGCATAAAGGAAATAGATGGCGGTTCTCTTGGCATAACACTTTCGCTGGGCGAGCAAACAGAAGAGACATACCGTCAATGGTTTAATGCTGGCGCACACCGCTATCTGCTTAGAATAGAATCATCTAACGAGGAATTGTACTACAAGATTCATCCGCACGACGACCGCCACGACTTCCACAAGCGACTTGCTTGCATCGATTCGCTAATCTCAATCGGATACCAGACAGGTACTGGCGTAATGGTCGGTCTGCCTTTCCAAACCATTGACATACTTGCCGATGACCTTATCTTCTTCAGACAGAAGGATGTGGCAATGGTAGGCATGGGACCATTCATCCCCCACCCCGACACACCTCTGTACCAATATGCCGACCAGATTCCAACGGCAGTGGACAGAATGAACCTAACACTGAAAATGATAGCAACGCTTCGTCTGATGATGCCAGAAATAAACATGGTGGCTGCCACTGCAAACCAGACCATCGACCCGCTTGGTCGCGAAAAGGCGATAATGGCTGGCGCAAATGTCATAATGCCAAACCTTACGCCTAACGAATACCGCGAGGACTACCTCATTTATCCCGACAAAGCCTGTGTAAGCGACAAGCCCGACCAATGTTCATCCTGCCTCGACCTGCGTATGAAGTCGATAGATCATAAAATTCTGTACAATGCGTGGGGGGATTCGGTAGCGTTTACGAAAAAACATAAAACGTACAAAACGACATCGCCAAAATAATACTTTGATTAGTATGCTTTTCGACTAATCTGCAGTAGAAAAATTGATTTCCTTGTTTTCTCCTGCAGTATAGCCATCTTTGGTGTAAAATGATGCTCCATAAACCGTAAATCCATATTTGTGAGACGATTCCAAAAAGAAATCGACCTTTAAGGTTTTGTCATCAGTCCATTTGCAACCTTTATATGTAGGAAAATCGGCACCCGAAGAACTTAAATGCAATGCTATTCCTTCCCTCATCGGTTTCGAAAACTTGATAACTAGTGTAAAATCGCCAGAGGGGACATTTGTTGCGCCATCCTTAATGTTCACCTTATAGGTAGCATTAAGTTTTGCTAATTTTTCCTGCTCCTTTTTATATCGCTTTAAATCAAAGTCGTTTACCACTTTTGCAAGGACTGGCATAAAGTCTGACATAGTAGCATAATCACTGCGTTTCTGTTCATATTGTTTAAGCGCATCGCATATTGTCTGAGTAAGAATGAACCCCTGCTTTTCCTCTTCCCTAACAAGGTCAGATTCTGCAACTTGTGGATAATGCGTTTTCATATAACGAATGACGGATGATCGCACAAAAGTCTCATTCATCATTGTCAATGCAGAACCGTATGCCGATCGCTTAAATTGCTCTCTCTTTTCCAAGAAAAACTTTTCTGCGGACCGTTCCATCAACGACCAGTACTGACTATTCAACGGATTGCAATAATGATGACAGAACTCGTGAATAACTATTGGCAGCACCATTGGGGCATCGAAAAACACCTTTCCGTTTTCATCAAGCTGACAACTTCCTATAACAGGACTTAACACAATACTTCCATCCTTCATTTTTGCACTGCATCCATAGTTCTGAGGACCGACCAACAAACTTAGCGTAATACGAAACCGGCTGTTGTTTTGAACACCAAAGTAATCGCCAAACCAATTATAGTCAACATTCTGGTTTATAGCATTGAAAGCATCTTCGACTTGTGCATACAAATCCTGTTGCGACAAGAACCAATCGTGGAACTTGGCACTATGATAAAATTCGTTCAGCGGTTCTAAAAAATCCGTTTTCTGCTGCTCCGACCAACGATCGAAAGATGCATCAACACCATCCTGAAAGTTGTCATCCAACACGACATTTCCATCAGCATTCACATCAAGGTGCAAACCGTATGAAGCTACAGCATCGTACGAAATTCCCGATTCCTGTTTGTACTGATGAGCCAACTGCACAACCTTGTGGTCCTTGAACTGAACAAAAACAGAATCGAAGTCGTGTGCATATTGTGGAATCTTGCACATATTATATTCGCGGGAGTCAGAAAGTCGCCATACTGCTGACACCAAATCAACACATTCGTCAAACTGAACTGATACTGGACTTTGTGAGAAAGTAGTCATTGTGGAAAATATGCCACAGATAAGGATAACCAACCGTCTTTTCATTGTTATATTGCTATTTATGACCGCAAAAATAATCATATACGGCAAATAATGAAACAGAAAACATTCCGCTCCATACGAATATGCAAAAAGGTGTAACTTTAGGCAAAATAAAACTGCAAAAAGGTGCAAAAAAGTCATTGATGATATTGCAAAAAGGTGTATATTTGCAGCGAAAATAATTGCAAAAAGGTGTAAAAATATCCAAAATAACATTGCAAAAAGGTGCAAAACAAATGCTTAAACGTAAGATTATAAACACATTATCAGAATGGCAAAATTCAACAGACAAAAATGCTATACTTTTGAAGGGCGCCAGACAGGTTGGAAAAACAACCATAATCCGTGATTTTGGCAACTCACATTACGAACATTTTGTCGAAATAAACTTTGAACAATCGAAGTCAGCAATGCAAGCATTTGAAGGCGACAGGGATGCGAAGACAATCATCAAGCAACTGTCAATCATGGGGTACGGACCATTTGTGCCACACAAAACGCTTGTATTCTTTGATGAGATTCAAAGTTGTCCCAATGCACGCACTGCAATAAAGTTTCTCGTAGAAGACGGACAATTCGACTACATAGAATCAGGTTCGCTGCTCGGAATAAACTACAAGGATGTTTCATCATACCCTGTTGGATTCGAGGAACAGATTGACATGTATCCCCTTGATTTTGAAGAATTCCTATGGGCAATGAACGTCGGGGAAGATGCTATTGACATGATTCGTGAAGCATACAACAAAAATACTCCACTGCCCGACTTCGTACACGAGCAAATGATGAAATACTACCGCAATTACCTCATCGTCGGCGGTATGCCACAAGTTGTAAACACCTTCGTCAACAACAAGGATTTTGCCGCCACCCTAAAAGTTCAGCGGAAAATAATCAACAGTTACCGCGATGACATTGCAAAATATGCTGGCAACCAGAAAGTAAAGGCAAAAGCATTTTTCGATGCAATACCTACGCAGCTTGCAAAGGAGAAAAAACGTTTCCAGTATTCGGATATTGAAGAAAACGCAAAGTCCCGCGACTACGAAGATGCCGCGCAATGGCTCGCCGATGCTGGAACCGCCTATTTTTCGTACAACCTGAATGCGATGGAATTACCTTTTGAATTCCACGAAAAACGCAACCTGTTCAAGGTGTTCCTTATCGACACAGGACTATTATGCTCGATGTGGAATGAAAAAATCCAGTTCAAGGTTATGAATGGTGAAATTGACATAAACGAAGGTGGACTTACAGAAAATTTTGTGGCTGCAGAACTCGCGAAAAAAGGTTACAAACTCCACTATTACGACAAGCAAAGCCGTCAGGAACTAGACTTTGTTATGCAGGATGGGAACAAGATTTCTGTCATCGAGGTAAAATCGGGCAAAAGATACAAGCAACATGCATCGCTGGACAACATACTCGTATCGGATGGAAAGAAAATTGAACACGCCACAGTGCTGTCCCGATTCAATCTGTCCGAAGAAAACGGAATAAAATACCTGCCACTATATATGACAATGTTTATGTAAACAAAAAAAGCGACCGAAGCCGCTTTTTTGTTACAAATATTTCAAAAAACTTTTTTACAGATAAATATCTCTTTCGCCACCGTCAATCTTTTCAAGATTTTCGTTGATGGTATCCTTTAGCTTCTGGCTCTCGACTTCAGCAACAAGTTTCTTAATCAACGCCTTGCCCTTTGCCTTGGTTTCTGGTGAAGCGAAATCGTTGAGATACTCGTTGAATGTGAAAATTCCGTTAGGCATGCAGAACTGCTTGATAAGTCCCGGCTTTGCCAAGTCCATAAAGTCAGCACCAACACGGCCCTTGCGGTAGCAACCTGTGCAGAACGAAGGAATATAACCGCCGTCTATCATATTGGAAATCACATCGTCCATTGTTCTGTGATCGCCAAGCGAGAACTGACTGCCAGTACCTTCTTCTTCTTCGCTGTATGCGCCTGGGTTGGTACGCGAACCTGCAGAAATCTGGCTTACGCCGTATTCAATAAGTTCCTTACGCATTTCATCGTTTTCGCGAGTGCTAAGGATAATACCAGTGTAAGGCATTGCTATACGGATAATTGCAATAATCTTCTTGAAATCGAAATCGGAAACCGGGTTTGGAATGTGGTTGGTGAATTCTACGCCATCGGCTGGTTCGATACGTGGGAAACTTACGGTGTGAGGTCCGCAACCGAAAACTTTCTCCAAGTGAGCGGCATGTTCCATTATTGCCAAAATTTCAAAACGGTAATCAACAAGACCGAACAAAACGCCAAGACCTACATCGTTGATTCCGCCTTCCATAGCGCGGTCCATAACGGTCAGACGGTTGAGGTAATCGGCCTTTGGTGTGCCTGCCGGATGGAATTCCTTGTAAGCAACCGGGTCGTAAGTTTCCTGGAAGCAAACGTATGTACCAATCTTCTCGGCTTTCAAGCGCTTGAATTCATCGATTGTCAACGGAGCAAGTTCGACATTGATACGGCGGATGTAGTTGCCGTTGTCGCGTGCAGCGTAGGTACGACGGATGGCTTCGCAGTAGTAGTCGATGTCGTTGCGTGGCGACTCTCCGCATATAAGCAATACGCGCTTGTGACCTTCGTGAAGCAAAACCTTGGTTTCCTGCTCGATTTCGTCCATAGTGAGGACTTTACGCTTGATGGCCTTGTTGTCGCGGCGGAAAGCGCAGTAAACGCAGTTGTTCACACAGACATTACCTGTATAAATAGGTGCAAACAAAACCAAACGCTTGCCGTAAATACTCTCCTTTGCGAACTTTGCGGTTTCCATAATCTTATGGATTTGGTCATGGTCGGTGACGCGGAGCAACAATGCAACATCTTCGAGCGACAAGCCTTTCAGTTTGCGAGCCTTTGCAAGCACTGCATCAAGTTCCTGTTCGGTAGGAATGCTACCGTTTACCAAGTTATAGAGTTTTTCTCTATCAATGAAATTCTTAAATTTTTCGTCCATATTCAAAATTCTTTTATGCTGTTGTTATTAAGGTTGATTTCGCTTTTAATCCTTTGAGGCGACCGAGTTTTCCAGTCAATGAATTTATTGTGTCGCCATCGCTCTTTACCACGAGTGTGATTATTGAAATATTCTCGTCACGCAGTGGCATTCCGTTGCGCGACAATATTATGCTACCGTACGAACTAAGCAGTGCGTTGACATCATCAACGACATTAGTGTCTGTAATAAGTATGTTTATTGTGCCTATTTTCTTCTCCATCAGTATATTACTTTTGAATTAGATCTATTTAAAAGAACTCTTTGAAAGCGATAAATCCCTTCCGCAGATTTCGGCACAAATGTAATTGGTATTTTTGTAATGGCAAAATGTTTTGCAACATACTAAAACCTCAAATCATTGAATTTTTAAATCAGCGAAGCTAATCATTCAAATCATTGTATTACCTTTGTCTTCCAATTATAACTAATAACACTTTGACATGAACGCCAACAAATCAGTCCTTTACGTTTCGTACGACGGCATGACCGACAGCCTCGGGCAGTCACAGGTTATCCCCTACCTCACCGTGCTTTCAAAAAACGGCTACGACATTCACATACTCTCTGCCGAAAAACCCGAAGCATACGCAAAACGCAAGGATTTCATAGCCAAACTATTGTCCGACAACAACATACAGTGGCATCCGATTCCATACACCAAGAAACCGCCAATAGTTTCAACCATAAAGGATGTCTTCCGTATGAAACGAGAAGCGCGTCGCCTGCACAAGAAATTCAATTTCAGCATAATACATTGTCGCTCATACATTTCTGCATTCACTGGCGTTTACATGAAGCGTAAGTTCGGTACAAAATTCATCTTCGACATGCGAGGCTTCTACGCAGATGAACGCGTTGACGGCAAACTCTGGAACCGCAGTAATCCGATATACAACGCCGTTTACAAATATTTCAAGCTCAAGGAGAAACTTTTCTTCACACAAGCCGACCACACCATAAGCCTCACCTACGCAGGTCGCGACATAATACACACTTTCGCTGGATTGGAAAACATACCTATAGAAGTAATCCCTTGCTGTGCCGACACAGAACTATTTGATTTCCACAAAATTGACAGCGCAAAAGTTGAGCAACAACGCAAGGAACTCGGAATTGCCGAAAATGAATTTATCGTCACATATCTCGGCTCCATCGGAACATGGTACATGGCAGATGAGATGATGCGCTTCTTCAAACTGCTGAAAGCAAGCAAGCCCGAAGCAAAATTTCTTTTCATTTCGCACGACAATCCGCAGATAATACACTCACTTTGCGACAAATACGGCATTAGCCACAGCGATGCAATAGTGCATCCAGCCGACCGCGAAAATGTGCCGACAATGATTGCCGTTGGAAATGTGTCGCTGTTTTTCATAAAGCCGGTTTTCTCCAAAAAGGCTTCATCTCCCACCAAACTTGCAGAACTGCTTGGCATGGGTATGCCTGTAATCTGCAACGGCGATGTCGGCGACCTTGACAAGTTCATGCACGACGCGACTTTCGGTCTGATTACCACCAAGTTTGACGATGCTTCACTGAAAGAACTTGTTTCCCAGATTGACAATCTCCAAAACCTCGACCGCGAATACCTGCGCAAAATATCCCTTGACCTTTTCTCACTGAAAATCGGTGCAGAACGGTATTTAAAAGTGTATGAAGGACTAAAAGGCTGAAAGACTAAAAGGCTAAAAGCCACAAAGCCGTCTTCAAGCATTTAAGACTTCATGCCCAATAACCATAGACTTAGCACTTCGACAAGCTCAGAGACTTGTTAAACTCAGAAACGACGAAGCCACTGAAACGGCGTCAGCCATAGAAACCCAGAAACGGGCGAAGCCCATAGAAACGCCGCAGGCACAAAAACTCAGAAACGGCGAAGCCACTGAAACGGCGTCAGCCATAGAAACCCAGAAACGGGCAAAGCCCATTGAAACGGCGTCAGCCATAGAAACCCAGAAACGGGCGAAGCCCATAGAAACAGCGAAGCGTAGAAACGGCGTCAGCCAAATCAGTTCAAAAAAATATGACAAAAAGTCAGTAAAATAGTCAGTAAAGAAAACTTATACAGACATATCATACTGCAATACTATATGTTACACGCACAATATATGACAGTTCATAATCATGAGGTCGGCGGTTCAATCCCGCCTCTCGCTACAAAAGAAAAGCGGACTAAAAAGTCCGTTTTTTTGTATATAATAATCGCAAATCAAAAATCGGGTGTAATAGTCAAAAAGAGACCTGAAAAGGCCTTTAAAAAGCTATAATAGTCAAAAAGAGACCTAATAAGTGCTTGAACTATGTGTTTTTCAGTGGATTATGTGCCTTTAAAAAGTCTTGAATGAAGACTTTTCTTCGTTCGCGGGTCA
>JAFZLK010000059.1 GCA_017551515.1 Bacteroidales bacterium
ATTGTTAATGTTGCAGATGAACCAGTAAAAGTCTTGGCGGAAAAGACTTCTAATAAGAGGCAATACAATTCTAATTGGCAAAAGATGTATGTGAAATACAATTATTTAGATGGCGAGAAATATGGAATATTTGAATTAAAGGATAGTCTTGACAATGATATTGAAAAAGGGCAGTTTATTCACAATATGAAGACAAGGGAATGGTCAATTTATAACGATGGTAAATTGTTCGCAAAGGTTGATTATAGTTACGATGAACCCAATTCCATCAAATATTACAATTCTGATTTAGAAAATAATATTATTGAGGAATTTTACTTTACAACAGGTAACAAGATTCGCCATGTAGAGTATAATGGCAATTATGTTTATGATATTGAATATAGTTCGTGGCAAAGTTTTGTCTTGAAAAATGTAGATGTAAAAGATTTCAACAGGATATTCAAAGAAAATAAATCGAAAACAATGAACGGTAACTACATATACAAGGATTCTCAAAATGATAAGGTCATTTTATCGGGAAAAATGGCAAACAACAAGAGGATTGGAGTATGGCAAATGTTTTATCATGATATTGATTTGTTAGTAGAAACTGACTATTCAAACAACGAATTAGAAACATTCAAGCAAATTTCGTCAATGAAACTATGCAATGGAAAGGTTGAAATGCCTGTGAAAGATGGAAAAAAAGAAATAATTTCAGTTAAGAATGGTATCCGCAATGGTAAAACAACAATAATCAATGTAGAAACAAGGAAACCTATTGAGAAAATAATATATAAAAATGGTGTTATTAAAAAGTAAACTTTTGAAAATGGACAAACAAGTAAACATAATATTATCATTAATTGGAATCATTATATTAATGTCGTGTAATGATGGTAACATAAACGGAAATATTGACAACAAAAGCGAAAATGACACAACACAATTGGTACAAGAAACAGATTCTGTATTGGTAGCCGACAGCATCAAAGAGGATACTGTTAAGATGGTTCAGTATTCTAAAGAGGAAGTTGATAAATTTGTTGATTCAATAAAAGCGATTAAAGAAGGTAGATCTGTTTTCCGTTCAGAACATATACTTTTAGCACCAGAATATCATGGTTTTTCTTTTGGGGAAATTGCTCATTGGATGAGTTTCGTATTTGATAGTGTATACAATTATATTAAAGTTTGCGAAAATCATTCAGACATTTTGGGTTTTGGTAATTATAAATGTTATAATTTTGACAATAATGGGAATTGCTATTACATTTTTAGTGGCGGAAGTGTTGATGGTGAAGAAACATATTTAGTAAATAATCAAGTTATATATAGCGAAGGTTATAGTGAAGAGTATGAATACGATAGTTACTGCTCATATAACTATGAAATTCATAGCAAATGGTCATTGTACAAAGAACAAACTTTACGAAATTATCAATTTGTATATATCGATTCAAAACAGCAAATATGCTTTTACGATTCTAAAAGCATGTCTTCGATTGCAACAAAAGAAAGATACAATGTGTTAGACCTATTTTTAAGCAATGATGGTGAAAAATTGTTCTATATCATAAAAAAAGGGAATGATAAATACTATAGAAAATTAGATTTGAGTATGCATTCTGTTATTACAAATACATTTGCAATGCTTACTTTGAATAAGGATGTACTGGAATATGGGGCAAGTTGGCCTTCTTTTAATAGCGAAGATGAAGAAAAAGAATATAATCGCAAAAGAGATAGTGTTTATGATTTGAAAATGCATCATCCAGAAAAAATAATCGATTATGTAACAAGCCAATTGGTTTCTGATAGCACAATTAATAATATGAAAAACAAATGTTTTAAACAAAAATTGGATGAAAATGTTTCCGTTAAGATTACACTAGACAATAACAAAATATACTATAATGATGGCAAAGACAAAATATGCTTGAATGATAAATTAGGAGATTTCAATGAAATAGTAAATTTTAATGTCTTATGTGTTTCTAATAAAAAAGAAAGCATTCTTTATTCCGCTGTAGATTCTCAAGGTGAAGGTTCTGTATTTTTTGCAACTTTAGATGGCAAAGTACAATTTAAGTTAGATGGCTGTGACTGTAATCGCCATAATGCAGGATTCCTTAACGATGACAATATTATTTTCAATAATGATAAAGGCATTCATTTGATGAAAGCAAATACATCTAAAATCATAAAAACATTTTCTGGTCAAAAATTTGTCATAATAAATCGATAATGTCAGTTTCTATTATTATTTCAAGTGAGATTATGGTTTAGACCCTGGCACAACCTATTATTTTAGAGCCTATACAAAAAGTAGAGCAGGTGTTGCATATAGATTTACAGAAACGTTTAAAACAAAAGAATAAGTGAATATTGTCAATATAGAACTTGTTATAGTTCAATTATTGGGTGGTAAGGTCTATTTCTCATCCTAAACCATATTCAGACCAGATTGGATTACCATTACAATCAGAAAGGCCTTTTTCCCCACTCCAAACGCCATATTTATATATGTATGTTTCATCATATAGTTTTTTCAATTCTTCATACTGAGAAGATGAGAATGCTGATTCATAATGTGATATGTCTTTCGCTCGATTCATTATGATACAATCTATGCAACCTTCAATGTCTAAATAAACATCATTTTCTTCTTCTTCTTTTTTTACAATTCTGAACTCGTGTTCATATTCCCAGTCATTAGTCTTCACAAAAAAGTTGTCTATTAATCTATTTGTATCATTAATATCATTTTCGTCAAGAGAGTTGTCATATTTGTCAACATAATTAATTTTATTACAATGATAATCTGGGTTTGTTAGTTTTGTCAATAGTTTTTCTTTGTTCAAAACAATACACACCCCATTACCTTTGTCTGCGTAGTGTCCCCACATTGGATTTATACAAAATCCATATTTATGAGGAATGCACGAAAAATCATCAGATGTTAGACTTATCTGTCTGTATTTCATTACTTCCTTGTAAATAGCTTCGGAATCGAAGTTTTTGTTCTCGAAAGCATTTAGAGCGTGAAAAATCAGCCTATTAGATTCAAGTACATCATTGGAATTATTAGTTCTTGAAAATCGCAACTTGTTGGTTGCTAATATTTTTGTTGCAGCCTCAAATGTAGTAAAATGGTATAAGTGTTCTTCTTTTTCATTGAATCCCATAAGCATTAATTTTTTGTTGTTTAATGGAGATATAACTTGCAATTTCGTTTAATAAATCAGCAGCACTTTTCGCATCATCACATGCCGAAGAATAGTATTTCTGAGATTTTTTCAGATACTCTTTTTTCTGTTCATTATGCTTTGCTAATTCATTTAGTTCAGATGCAGTAAAACGCCCTCCTCTTCGGTATATTTGATTGTTAATCCAATTGATACAAAAATCTTCATCTTTAATTTTCTGTTCATAATTTTTGTATTGGGCAATATTATATTCTTGTGACACCTTATCGGAGATAAGCATTTGAAGAATATTACCTTGCGCTGCGCACTTCATTATTCTTAGCAATGTTTCTGCTTTACGTTCATTTACATCCATAACATTAAATTTTTGTGCAAATTTACAACTATTAATCTAAACTAAATTTGTGCATAAAAATGCTACTTATTGTCTATAAATAAAATGCTTATATTTTAGGAAAAACTCTGTCATGTCAGATTTGCACCCCTATACATTTAAATCTCATCATTTCTAATGCTTTCCTCCATTTCCTCCAACTTTGGAATCATATACAATCTGGTTGCTGTGTCATTATTTTAACTCATCCAATCTTTCCATCAACCGCCCAAGTTCAGAGTAGGTATAATCTCTGCTATTTATCTGTTTATCATCCATAGAACGATTGGCATTGGCAGTGGCTGTCGCCAATGAACCTCCAACGCGCTCAAAATATGAGTGTAAACCTTTACTCTTCATAAAGAAGTCAATCGTTTTCTGATATTCTACACACTGGTTCAAATCTTTCAGCAACGATTCTTGATTCTCGTATGGACGTGAGGTGTAGCGGAAATAGTAGAGAAAGAACAATTCTGTGCAACGGTGCGTTTCAAAGAACTCGACTATGCAGAATATACCTTTCTTAGGTTTGTTAATTGGGCTGGCATATTTCGCTTTCAACCTTTGGTATTGAGAATGTTCCGGCTCCTTGTCCTTCGTGTCCATATCAATAATACAGAAGATATTACTATACCCCAACGATATGCCCTCCTCTATCTTCGCTTCAAGTTCCTTGAGACTTGTATGCTTGGGATAGTCTGGTTTGATAGTCAACCGCTTGAATACATCGCACAAGGATTTGAAATAAAAAAATTCGGTAGGACCCTCACCCAAGATAAGTGCCGTTTGCCGTAACTTGCCCATATCAATCCTCCAAATTTATAAAGATACTACCCAATTCCGGCTTCGCTCCCAATCGTCCAATACGATAAGAGTTGTAAAGCGACAGATTTTTATGCAATCCAAATGAATCCCCGCGAGAATACTCAGACGATGCCGTCTCCTTGTTTTTCTCCACAAACCACACAACACCTCTGTTCTCATTGATTAAGTCCTGAGACAAGAGCGTAGTTTCTTGGCTTGTGATAATCAACTGTGATTTGTCGGAGTTAAAAAGGAAGACATTAAGATAATAATACAACAAATCGTTGTGCAAATCCTCTCCTAACTCATCCAAATAGTACACATGAGAGTTTGTAATCATATCGTATAATGCATCCAGTATGCGTATATATTTTATGGTTCCTTTTGACTGCCAATTGAGAGGAATATCAAAATCTCCAGCCATAGAATGATTGACAAACGCCACAGAATCGGACGTTGGCTTAAGCAGAGCATCTTTCACTTCTTCTGGAATGTTTTCCTTTTGAATGCGCTCACGGAACTCGGCAGACACAAAACGGTCTTCCACAACAGGTCGATATTCCAGAATGTTTAAATCTGCCTTCTGCAGCATAGTATTATAGAATTTTCGCTTTTGAGGATTGTTATACGCATTCTTTAGGATTTCAACAATACCTTTTTCAACGTCACCGTCCACATCGTGATAATTTTCCATAATCCATCCGTGAAGAACGTTGAACGGTGCAATGTCTTCTGTTAAGGCTGCCTTTCTGCAAACAGAGAGGACACTATGGTTATTCAAAGTGTTCTCACGGATACTGTCTTGTGTCTTAATCTGCAATTTAAGACTTGCGCCAAACTTGACATCTGCCTGTATATTTTCGCCGACAAACGAACGCTCATAAAACAACGACTTTGATTTGTTTGGATAATAATACAAGACTTCATTCAAAATGTATTTCTCGTTGAACCTAACATCATAATCGTACCTGATGCCATTGGCATAGAATGACACATGCATCTCTATGGGATCATCTTTTGTGAGAGCAAATGGAATACTACCATTTATCCTTTGGGTTGCATCAGATTTCGGAGAAACCAACAGGCGAAATACTTCATTTAAGGCAATCAGCATATTAGATTTGCCCGAAGCATTTGAACCATACAGGATACCTAATTTATATAAGAACACACCATCGGCAACTTCTGTAACTAGTTCCGATGATGGACCTTTCGCCAAGAAACTCAATCCTTGCTTGTCGCGAATGGAAAGGTAATTCTTTACCCAGAAATCTCTTATCATAAACGTATTTTTATGTTACTTTTGTAATTTCGCTACAAAAATACATATTATTTTCTTTATGTAAAAATATTTTTGCATAAAATTCGTAATAATACTACGTTTTGGATTCTTTTTTTATAAATAGAAATACCATTTCAAACAACCTCAAACTATTTCAAACAACCAGAAACAACTAGAAACTTTGAAACGGCTTTAGCCATTGAAACGCGAAGCATTGAAACCCAGAAACAGTCATCCGCCTTTCAAACATTCCCAACATCCCATTAATAATTCTTTAAGACACACCACTAAAAATACTTTGTAATTTTGCATTGTCGTTATTCACAAAACCTGACTAACGGACTTCGCAGGGGCTGAGGATGCGACGCAGAAAAAGAAAACAGAAGTCTCAAAAAAACATACGACAAAGAGGCATAACTATGAGTAACATTGAATTTGCAAATCCCGAATATCTGTGGCTGCTGACAGTACTCGTGCCAATGATAGCATGGTACATCTGGCGGCGCAAGAAGTCGGTGGCATCCATGAATGTAAGTTCGCTCAATGCATTCGACGGCAAAAGGATGCCGTGGAGATACATACTGCGACATGTGCTTTTCGCTGTTAGGCTGGCATGTGTGGCACTGATAATCGTCGTTATCGCCCGACCACAAAGCACCGACAGTTGGGAAGAACAGAAAACCGAAGGCATCGACATCGCCATCGCACTCGACATCAGCGGCAGTATGCTGGCAGAGGACTTCCGCCCCAACCGCATCGAAGCCGCCAAAAACATCGGAATGGAATTCGTTTCATCGCGTCCGGACGACAACATCGGACTTGTGGTATTTGCCGGCGAAAGTTACACGCAATGCCCGCTTACCATCGACCACGCCGTACTGCTCAACCTTTTCGGAAGCATCAAGAGCGGACTTATAGATGACGGAACCGCAATAGGACTTGGACTTGCCACCGCAGTAAACCGTCTGCGCGACAGCAAGGCTGTGAGCAAAGTCATCATCCTGCTCACCGATGGCGAAAACAATATGGGAAGCATTTCACCGACCACCGCAGCCGAATTTGCCAAGGAATACGGAATCCGCGTTTACACTATCGGCATCGGCAAAAACGGCAAAGCCCCCTACCCCTTCAAGACCGCTTTCGGAACGACTGTTTATCAAGACATTGACGTAAAGATTGACGAGGAAAGCCTCACACAGATTGCCGAAATGACTGACGGAAAATATTTCCGTGCCACCGACAACGAAAGCCTGCGCAACATTTACGCCGAAATCGACAAACTCGAAAAGACACAGCTCGATGTAAAGTCTTTCTCGAAGCCACGCGAAGAATACATGCCTATACTTGCATGGGCGTTCATACTTCTGCTCATCGAACAAATTTTAGGATTAACGGTATTAAAAAACACTTTTTAAGCTATGTTCAGGTTTCAGAATCCACAATATTTATGGTTGCTGCTCATTATAGCAGCATTGGCGATACTGTTTGCCGCAGCCGAAATCATAAGGCGCAGAAGGCTTAAAAAAGTCGGCGATGCCAACATTGTAAAGCTGCTTATTCCCGAAGCCAGTCTCGGCAGAAAAATCGCCAAACTGACATTTGTATGCCTTGCAATTGCATGCATAATAATCGGACTTGCCCGTCCGCAATTCGGCTCAAAACTTAGCGAAGTAACGCTAAAAGGTGTCGAAATTGTAACCGCACTCGATGTTTCAAACTCCATGCTTGCCGAAGATGTGAAGCCAAACCGACTTGGCAACGCCAAGATGTTCATCGAAAGGATTCTTGGCAAACTCAACGGCAACCGTCTAGGAATGGTGATTTTCGCAGGCGATGCTTTCGTGCAGATGCCAATTACCACCGACGTGCGCTCGGCAAGACTATACTTGTCGTCAACAAGCACTGACGATATTGCCGTACAGGGCACCGACATCGCAAAAGCAATGACACTTGCAGCTCGCTCGTTCTCAAGCAACGAGGATGCATCGAAAGTCATTATCCTTATGACCGATGGCGAAAACCACGAAGAAGACGCTATCGAGGTGGCAAAATCGCTCAAGGAACAGGGAATAATCGTTATGACAGTAGGTTTCGGTTCGCCAAGCGGCGTGCCTATCCCCAACAAGAAGGGAAGCGGATACATGAAGGACAACAACGGCAACACCGTCATGACAAAACTCGACGAGCAGACACTTGTCGAAATTGCCAAGATTACAGGCGGAATATATGTCCGTGCATCCAACAGCTCAAGTTCGTCCGATGCCATCCTCAGCGAACTAAACAACCTGCAGCAGAGCGAAACCACCAAGCAGATATATTCCGAGTACGACGAAAGGTTCCAGTACTTTGTCTTTGCAGCACTTATACTGCTTGTCCTCGAGGTATTCCTGCTCGAACGCAAGAATCCGCTTCTAAGCAAGATAAAGTTGTTCAAAAAAGACCAAGAGAACTAAAAAAGGTAGCAGATGCTGAAACAAGTTCAGCATGACTATAACGAGAAACAAGAAACATTTAAACCAGAAATAATATCAAACAACATCAAACCATTTCAAACAACCAGAAACATAGAAACTTAGAAACCATAAACAATATAAAACGCTACCCATGAAAACAATAGCATCAACAATTATATTACTTCTCCTTGCAGTCGCGACCTCCTACGCACAGGAAGAACGCGCACAAATACGCAAAGGCAACAAGGCCTACGAAAATGCCGAATACGGAAAGGCGGCGGCACAGTACGACCAAGCATTGAAGACCAATCCAGCCGAGGTTAGCGTGTACAAGAACTCGGGCGCAGCCAACTACCGCAACGACCAGTTCGAAAAGTCGGTAAATGCCTACAACGAATACCTACGCACCGACCTCACCGACAAGCAGAAAGCCGAAGCATACTACAACCTCGGCAACACCTATATGCAGGCAAACAAGTACAAGGAAAGCGTGGAATCGTACCGCAACGCCCTGAAACTTGACCCAACTCACGACCGCAGTCGTCACAATATGGCTGTCGCCACCAAGATCATGCAGCAACAGCAGCAAAACCAACAGCAGAATGGCGACAACAACCAGCAACAGCAGCAGAATCAGGACCAAAACAAAGACCAGCAAAATCAGGACAAGCAGGACCAGAACAAAGACCAGAAGGACAAGCAAGACCAGCAGCAACAGCAGCAGAACAACGACCAGAACATGTCGCGCGAAGAAATGGAACGCTACCTGGAATCGCTAAGTCAGAAGGAAAAAGAAACCCAAGACAAGGTCCAGAAGGCACAACAAGCACAAAAACGACCGCTGGAGAAGAATTGGTAATAAAATATGTAGGGGCAGGTTTCAAACCCGCCCCTACATATTTTATTACACCATTGTCGCGTTGGATTTATAATCCAACGCATATGAATATTAGCATTTGCAATGCGCCATATATCTAACAACCAACAGATTACAATTCGTTTCTACAAACTATAAGTTGCCACAACTATGATAAAATATATAGATATGGCAACTTATAAATATGATTTTTCTCATTCACAAAAAAAATAAATTTGCTTCATTTTTCTGCAAAAAGTATTTTGGGAATTGTAATAAATAGTTATATTTGCGAATCAACAAATATATACTATGGAACGTGAAATTAGCGAAATATATCGTTTCAACCATTCTGACTATGACGAGAAAGGTCGAAGCATTAAAGATGGACTTCCATTTCGGGAACATGTGCGCGATTTCGAAAGAGACTTCCACGCACGGCACTCCTGTGAATATGCACTGAATTTCTATAGCACTTCAAAAACGATGGTTCTACTGGAAAAATCATGCGATGCAGCACCTTTTCTTTCGTATGGAATGGATTTGACACAAGGAACGACTTTCGATGCTGAAGAAGACCCGCGTATCAATCATGAGATTGAAAAACATAGTAAAAAAATTATTGTTTATGGAATAGATTCCGCATATATGACCGAGTTTGACGAATACGGTTACCCCATCATTGATGAAAACAAAGCCATTTTCCCTTTAACACTTCTCGTGGACAATACAATGCGTGACAATGAAGTACGGTTGGCTGTTCCGACTCTCGGAGGTGGAGACGAAACGGAAGAAGTAAACATAGATGTACCAAAACCCGAATATGCCTAATGGAAACCAAAGGACAAAACAGACAGTGGCACCTGATTCGCAATGACAATGGCGAGTGGGTAAGTGACGAATATGCAGTGATTCTCCATCCATTGGAAGATGTCTCTCTAAAAGCGAGAGCCATAAGGCAAAAAAAGCCGTTAAATATTCAACGGAACGGAGGGGTGTTATGGTGCTACAAACATGAATATGAAGCAATAGACCGATCCGATCCTGAACCAAAATTTCGTGATCTAAAACTCAACAAATCAGGGAATAAAAATATTGATTTGGATAAAATATTTTCTGAATATTTTAAACAATTACCGAAGATGCTTGGGGAAGAATAGAATCAACATCTTCTAAATCTACCGCAAACAGAATATGCCAGATGGAAACAAAAGAACATAACAACCAATGGAGCCTTATTCACACTGACAATGGCGAATGGATAAGTGACGAGTATGCGGTATTCATATCGCAATCGGTTGCAACCCAACTAAAAGCAATAGCAGGACAACAAGGAAAACATTTAAATATCCAACACTGGACTGATGGCAAATTATGGTGCTACAGAAATGAATTGGAGAAAATAGACATATAAAATTAGAATAACCTAAAATTAATACAGATATGGAAAAATCAACAGAAAAATACCTAGGACGGGGATTACATTCCTCAAAATGGAATAAGGTTCTAGATAAAAACGGAAAAAGCAAACTAAAAGACTTCATAGAAATAGTTAGAAAAGATACGAATCTTATTATTCAGATCCGAGAAAATTACTTCAATGTGTATTACAAAGGTGGGAATCTTTTGAAAGTCAATTCAGAAAACAGTTTCGATTTTGACAGCAACTACTATAAAGGTAATCCCGATTTAGTGAACAATGATATAGAAAGAAAGGTAAAACGCCAAAATGCTCTAAAAAAATTAAAAGAGATTCATGATTACCAAGCGTTCATTAAGGACATGGAAAATATCATGGACGACTATTGGGATTGGCTCGAAAAAAGAGATTCAGACAACCGCACTCTACACGAAAAAGACACTCAGCACCAGTTATGTATTAGCAATACGGAAAACTCGGAATACACAATAATTGACTTGGAATTCCAAGTAAGCGCAAAAGAAGAGTGCCCGTACCGTTACAGAAAAACATTTAGACCCAATGGTCGTTATGTAAAAAAGGAAAAGAAATCTCCACGATTCGACATCATTGCTGTACGAAATAGCGACCACAAACTTTGTGTAATAGAACTTAAAAGTGGCACAAACGCAATATACGGGAAATCCGGCATCGGGGACCACGCAGATTCTTTCGAAGGAAGCATTGGTAATAACCATATGACATCACAATCATTTCTTGATGAAATGAAAAAGGTTATCAGCGACAAAAAGAAGTTGGAACTTTTGAATGATAATTTCATCGTAAGCGATGCTGAACCTGAATTCATTTATGCATACGCATTTACTAATGATGATGAAAAGATGAAAAATATTGAGCAAAAGGAATTCGAAATGGAGAGAAAAAAGGCTAAATGTGAAAAATATAATGTCATATATTTAAACAAAGGAGATTTTACATTGTCGGACAAAAAACATTAATCATATGAAAATCACCATCCATCGCGGAGTCAATCAGATTGGCGGTTGCATCACGGAAATAACGACTGAAAATGCCAAAATTTTTATCGACTTTGGCAGCAATCTACCTGGTTCACAAAAGGAAGAACTAAAAACAGAGGATGTCGAAAGAATGACCGCCAATGCTGATGCCATATTCTATTCTCACTATCACGGCGACCATGTTGGACTACACCATCTTATTCCCAATAATGTCAAACAATATATGGGCGCTGGAGCCATTGATGTAATGCGATGCAAATATGAAGCATTGAGCGCACATCAGGACCTTAGCCAAGAATTGGCTGCAACGGAAAGGATGATTCCTTTCAAGGAACGAGAACGCATTTCTGTAAACAATAGAATTTTCGTAACACCATATTTTGTCAGTCATTCAGCTTTTGATGCATATATGTTCCTTATTGAATGCGAAGGGAAAAAGATTCTTCATACAGGGGATTTCCGTCGTCATGGGTATCTTGGCAAAGGATTATTCCCGACATTGGAAAAATTCATAGGAAAAGTCGATTTACTTATCACAGAAGGGACTATGCTTGGAAGAAGTCAAGAGCAAGTAGTTACGGAAGGCCAGATTAAACAAAACACCATCAAGGCACTTCACGACCATAAATACATATTTGCGCTATGCTCTTCTACCGACATCGACCGTCTTGCTTCATTTTATGATGCCTGCAAAATAACAGGAAGACTATTCCTTGTGGATGAATACCAAAATAAAGTTTTGAAAGTATTTTCAGAATACAGCGGTAAAAAAAGTCCATTATATAATTTCGACCGCGCCTTTGGATTGCAAGGATATAAACCATACCGAATAGAAAAGATAACCAGGGACAAAGGGTTCTTAATGCCAGTCCGGATGAATAGTTTATGGATTATAAAAGACATAATGCAGGTATTCACAGACGAAGCACCTTGGCTAATATACTCTATGTGGGATGGTTATGCCAAAGAGAATGAAACCTATTCCAATGAAAATGTCATTTCTATTCGCAAACTCTTTGAAAATCACATATATGACGGCGTTAGGGATGGTTTCCACACAAGCGGGCATGCCGATGTATCTACCCTTTATGAAGTTTGCAAAACCGTTAGTCCATCTATCGGAGTGATACCAATCCACAAGGATGCTGGGATGCAATACGAATCCCAATATCGTATTTTCAATGAAGGGTGTTACAAAATTAATGGATTAGAAATTGATGTTCACTAAAACCATTGGCTTTTAGAAAGCGACACACTGCACTAACAATATGGAAATCAAATAGATTAGGATTATAAATTCTCATATTCACACCGTCTGGATTGCTGCCATAAGCAGCGAGCTAAAGGTTACAAATCCAGACGGACATACGCGGACATACGTTTTTCATCAACCCGTTAACATCATCACCCCTCTCCCAATAGTACAGACGCAAAATTTTGCGTCTCAACAAAAACGGGCGTCACCCCACATAAACACCGCAGGCTCCAACAGGTTTTGCACATCAAAACCACCCCCTTAATATTTTGAATAAAAATATTTAATATAAGTATGCCTCATTGTCAAAAATTAATTGTACCTTTACGACCGTTTAAAAAAATTGATTTTTATAACCGTAAATTAATAAAAACAAAAGATAATTATGGACTTTGGATTATCAAAAACAGAAGTATTATTTCAGCAGATGATTAGAAGTTTTGCAGAAAACGAAGTAAAACCTTTGGCTGCAGAAATAGACGAAGAAGAAAGATTTCCTATTGAAACCGTCGAGAAGATGGGAAAATTAGGAATTATGGGAATTCCGGTACCGACACAGTACGGCGGAGCCGGTGGTAATTATAAACTCTATGCAATGGCTGTCGAAGAGCTTTCGAGATGCTGCGCTACTACTGGTATCGTAGTTTCTGCTCACACTTCATTGTGCATCGGCCCTATCTTGGAATACGGAACCGAAGAACAGAAGATGAAGTATTTGCCAAAGCTCGCTAGCGGCGAATGGATTGGCGCTTTCGGTCTTACCGAACCTAACGCTGGTACAGATGCATCAGGACAGCAGACCACTGCAGTTCTCGACGGTGACCACTGGGTTCTCAACGGAACCAAGATCTTCATCACCAACGCAGGCAATGCAGATGTTTACATCGTTATCGCAATGACCGACAAGTCGTTGGGAACAAAGGGCATTTCTGCTTTCATCGTTGAAAAGGGATTCCCAGGATTCTCAATCGGTAAGAAGGAAAAGAAGATGGGTATCCGCGGTTCGTCAACATGCGAACTTATCTTCGAAAACTGCATAGTTCCTAAGGAAAATCAGCTCGGCGAACTCGGAAAGGGCTTCAAGGTTGCTATGACCACCCTCGACGGCGGACGTATCGGTGTTGCTTCACAGGCTCTCGGTATCGCACAGGGCGCTATGGACGAAACAGTTAAGTACACAAAGGAACGTAAGCAGTTCGGAAAGTCGATTTCTCAGTTCCAGAACACTCAGTTCCAGCTTGCTGACCTCGAAACCAGAATCGAAGCTGCAAGATTGCTCGTTTACAGCGCAGCCGACAAGAAGGACAAGCATGTTCCGTTCTCGGCAGACGCAGCAATGGCTAAGTTGTTCGCAGCAGAAACTGCAATGGAAATGACAACCAAGGCTGTTCAGTTCCACGGCGGTTACGGATACACCCGCGAATATCCTGTTGAAAGAATGATGAGAGACGCAAAGATTACCGAAATCTACGAAGGAACTTCGGAAGTTCAGAGAATGGTTATTTCTGGTAAGCTGTTAAAATAATTTTTCACTAACATTAAAATCAAGAAAATGAATATAGTAGTTTGTATAAAGCAAGTACCGGATACCACCGAGGTAAAACTTGACCCGAAAACCGGAACACTTATCCGCGAAGGTATCCCCAGCATTATAAATCCCGACGACAAAGGAGCTCTCGAATTGGCTCTCCAGTTGAAAGACAAGTACAACGCACATGTAACCGTCCTCACAATGGGTCTTCCACAGGCTGATGCAGCTTTGCGCGAAGCTTTGGCAATGGGCGTTGACCGTGCAATCCTCCTTACCGACCGCAAACTCGGTGGTGCCGATACCCTTGCAACTTCAAGAGCTATTGCAGGTGCACTTCGCCAGATTGATTTCGACCTCATCCTCGCTGGCCGTCAGGCTATCGACGGTGATACCGCTCAGGTTGGTCCACAGATCGCAGAACACCTCGGTCTTCCACAGGTTTCATACCTTCTCGACCTCGAAGTAAACGGTAAGAACTGCCGCGTAAAGAAGTCAACAGAAGAAGGTTACCAGATCCTCGAAACCGAAATGCCATGCGTATTCACAGTTCTTGCTACAGCAAACAAGGCAAGATACATGACTGTTAACGGTATCGTTGAAGCTTACAACCGCGAAGTTGAAATCTGGAATGCCGACAAGACTGGAACAGACGAAAATCTCCTCGGTCTTAAGGGTTCTCCAACCAGAGTATTCAAGTCGTTCACTAAGGCTTTGAAGCCAGCCGGCGAAACTTACGAAGTAAGCCCAGAAGAGGCAGTTGACCTCATCATTAGCAAGTTAAAAGAAAAATTCATCATTTAATACAGTTAGACATGGATAAATCAGAATATAAGAATGTTTACGTTTTCATCGAACAGCGCGACAACGTAATACAAAAAGTTGCATTGGAACTTTTAGGCAAGGCTCACGACCTCGCAGGCGCCCTTAACGAAAAAGTTTATGCAGTCCTTCTGGGACACAATATCGCTGACAAGGCACAGGAACTTATCGCATACGGTGCAGACCATGTACTGATTGCTGAAGATGAATGCTTGAAAGACTACATAACCGAGCCTTACACACAGGCAATCACCCAGATTATCCACGACTACAAGCCGAGCATCTTCCTAATTGGTGCTACTACTATCGGTCGTGACCTCGGTCCACGTCTGTCGGCTCGTATAACCACCGGTCTTACCGCTGACTGTACAAAGCTTGACATTTCGGAAGACACCAAGGAACTTATGATGACCCGTCCAGCTTTCGGCGGAAACATCATGGCTACCATTATGTGTACCAACCACCGTCCACAGATGTCAACCGTACGTCCGGGCGTTATGCAGAAAATGGCAAAGGACACCAGCAGAAAGGGTGAAGTTGAAAACGTAAAGATCAATTTCGACAAGTCGAAGTTCAAAGTAAAACTCGTAGAAAACGTAAAGGTTACTTCGAACAAGGTTGACATTGCAGACGCTAAGATACTTATCTCCGGCGGACGTGGTGTTGGCAACAAGGAAGGTTTCGAAATGCTCGGCAAGTTGGCAGAAGTTCTCCACGGCGAAGTTTCTTCATCGAGAGCAATGGTTGACGCTGGCGTTATGCCTCACGACCGTCAGGTTGGACAGACCGGTAAGACCGTACGTCCTAACTTGTATATGGCAAACGGTATCTCCGGCGCAATCCAGCACCTTGCAGGTATGGAAGAATCCGAATTCATCATTGCAATCAACAAGGATAAGTTTGCACCTATATTTAAAGTAGCAGACCTCGGCATCGTGGGCGACCTCTACAAGATTATCCCGCTGCTTACCGAAAGATTGAAATTCGAATTGGAAAACAGATAATTAACTAAAAAAGTACGTAATTATGGATAAGAATCAAATTAGGGAAACCATCGCCAAGAGAGTTGCTCTCGAACTTCACGACGGCGATGTAGTTAATTTGGGAATCGGTCTGCCGACAATGGTTCCGAACTATCTGCCCAAAGGCGTAAAGCTGTATTTGCAGAGCGAAAACGGTATCCTCGGTATGGGTCCTAAGCCGGCAGAAGGCGAACAGGACGAACATATTATTGATGCTGGCGGTGGCTACGCATCGGTACTTCCCGACGGAGCAACATTCAGCTCGGCACATTCGTTCGAAATCATCCGTGGCGGACACGTTGACGCTACTATCCTCGGTGCAATGCAGGTTGACGAAGAAGGAAACCTCGCAAACTGGATGATTCCTGGCAAACTTACCCCTGGTATGGGCGGTGCAATGGACTTGGTAGTTGGTGCTAAGCGCGTTATCGTTGCTATGGAGCACACCCAGAAGGGCAACTTCAAGATCTTGCACAAGTGCAACCTCCCACTCACAGCCGCTAAGCAGGTTAACCTCATCGTTACCGAAATGGGCGTGATGGAAGTTACCGACAAGGGTATCGTTCTTAAGGAATACAACACCGAATTCGGCGACAAGGACACTGCAGTTGCAGCTATTCAGGCAGCAACCGAAGCTACCCTTATCATCGATCCGAACATAAAGCCAATGGTTTTCTAAACGAACGACTATGAGCAAAATAAAATTAGGCGACACCTATACCGAAAAAGTAAGGTACACGCAGGCAAATGTTGACACTTTCGCTAAGATTAGCGGTGACAACAACCCAATACACATCGACCAGGAATATGCTTCAAAGAGCATATTCGGTCGTTGCATTGTTCACGGATTCTTTGCTGGCGCAGTATTTTCAAAGGTATTCGGTACGCAGTGGCCAGGCGAAGGCACTATATATTTGTTCCAGGAAATGAAATTCAAGTCTCCGGTATTCGTTGAGCAGGACTACTCCGCAGTTTTCGAGGTAGTGGAACTCGACGAGACAAAGCACCGCGGAACAATAAAGTGCACTTTGCAGGACGCAGAAGGCAAGGTGGCAATCGAAGGCCTTGCAAAATTGTTAAATTCAGAAAAGTTTTAAAAATTTAAAGCAATGAAAAGATTGGAAAATAGAGTAGCTATCATCACCGGTGGAACAGCCGGCATAGGCGCAGCTACCGCCATCAAATTCGCTCAGGAAGGCGCAAAGGTTGTTCTTTGGGCTCGTAACGCTGAAAGAGGCAAGGCTTTCATCGAAACTATGAAGGCACAGGGTCTCGAAGCTGAATTCGAAGCAGTTGACTCAAGCAACTACGAAGCAGTTTGCGAAGCAGCAAAGAGAGTAAACGACAAGTACGGAAAGATTGATATCCTCATCAACAACGCAGGTATCACCAACGACAGCACCTTGAAGAAGATGACAGTTGAACAGTGGCAGCAGGTTATCGACATCAACCTCAGCGGAAGCTTCTACTGCATTAAGGCTATCACTCCTTACATGCTCGAAAAGGGCTACGGACGTATCGTAAACGCATCGTCGGTTGTTGCTTTGTACGGAAACTTCGGACAGACCAACTATGTAGCTACCAAGGCTGGTCTTATCGGTATGACCAAGACTCTTGCACGCGAACTCGGCAAGAAGGGCATCACTGTAAACGCAGTTGCTCCTGGTTTCATTGAGACCGACATGGTTGCCAAGATGCCCGAAAACGTACTTGACGGCATGAGAGCAAAGGTTCCGGTAGGCCGTTTGGGTCAGCCAGAAGAAATTGCTTCGGCATACTTGTTCCTCGCTAGCGAAGAAGCAGCATACATCAACGGTGCTACTTTGAGCGTTGACGGTGGTATGACAATCTAGGCAATTGACAATTGATAATTGACAATTAACAATGGACAGTAGAGCCGTTGCGAGCAACGGCTACTGCAAAATGGACAAAAAATACAGAAGCTCCCGATTAAATTCGGGGCTTCTTTTTGAAAAGAAAAAAAACGCTGACTGAGCGTAGTCGAAGTCAAGGACAAGACAAAACTCATTCAGCACAAACATACATAAAGCGATTTTGCTTTTTTCTTCTCGTTGAGAAATTTGGCGATTTTAAGAAGAGAGAGGAATAAGTGAGAATGTCGCGCGGAACGCGTGAACTTTCATCTTATTTTGTTCTCTTCGGGTTACGCCAAATACCTTCAACGAGCGGGATATTAGAAAGTATCACGCTTTTTTTATGTGGTTTTTGAAGGCATCAAACAAAAACCAACAGCAATAGAGAAAAAAAATTGAATTTGTCGCAACAAAGAACAATTATTTATTAAATTTAAATTAAAGAATATGAAAGTTAAAAGTTTATTATTTGTACTTGCTTTAATTACAAGCATTTGCCACGCACAAACAAAAACGATACAAACTGCGAAAGAAGACATTTTCGTACGTGGAGATCTTTACTGTGGTTTTGATATGAGTGGAACAAGAAATTATTCATATTATTATGATAATAACGACATCAAAAAGCGCCACGGACAACTTACAGAAAACGCAAATAGAAGCGATGTTATATCTGATTGGCATGGAAAAATTTCAAGAAATGGAACATACTCAGGATCTGCTACATATAAAGATGGGAAACTGAATGGTACAGTTAAGGGCAATTACAATATCAAAGCAACATATAAAGGATTAGGTAATAGTGAAACAGTATATGACACATGGTCTTTTAATGCTACGTTTAATAATGGGGTACCAACTGGGAAATGGAATTTCACAAGAAAGACAAATGACACGCAAAACATAGTTAACAAAGAAGATAAAGACGTAAGCAACAGTGCATTTGCAACATTTACAAATGGAAAATTAACCGCATTCTCTACAACATGGGGAACAAATATTACAATTGACAATGAAGGAAAAATTTCTGGAAAATCAGGAAAATACACTATAGATAAAGGATTTGCATTAGTATTTGAAAGAACAAATGGTGCGTTGTCTCCACTTGAAAAAGAGCAAAAAGATATCGTTACTCTTTTAAAAGAATCGAAGTTATCCCATTCTGAAGTTATTGACAAAGGTTATACAATAAAAATAATCGAATTAGATATATCTGGTTATCAATGGTTTTACGACAATATTACACAAACAGGAAGAGCAAGTTTTTATTTTGAAAATGATGATACCGGTAGAATACTCCCAGAGGATAATGACAATAAAATCCCCTCATATCTTTCTTGCAATCTAACAATTTTAAAAAGAATTGACAAAGATAACTATGCATCTTTTGAAGACTGTATGAAATTTTGCAACGAAAACACATGGGGGTATGATTATATAGTTGAGAATAACTACATTACAAATGGTTACAATGGGAAATTATACATAAATACAGATGTTTACAATCAAATTACCAAAGCATTAGAACCACACATTGACTCCATGTATAATAATGCTATTAACATAATGAACAAATATGAATTTACAAACACAAAGGAAGCCATCGATTCATATAAAGAGGCCTCAAAAATATTTGCTAAAATTCAAACATGGAAAGATTCTAAAAATAAAATAGAAGTTTGTGAAACAAGAATAAAAGAAATAATACAAGTAACTAACGAAGAAAGCTACAAACAAGCTATAGAACTAATTAATACTAACAAAAATAACAATACTGAAAGTGGCTTAAATGCCTATATAACAGCCAAAAGTTTATTAGAATCAATTGTCGGTTGGAACGATCCTGATATAATAACATCGTTAACCAATGATTGTAATGCAAGAATAAAAGAAATACAAACAGAAGTAAATAATAATAAATATAAAATAGCCGAAGGTATTATGACAAAATACCAAAACGAGGAATCTGATGAAGCAATTGAAGCATACAAAGAGGCTATATCTATTTATAACTCTCTAAATTCATATAAAAATAGCGAACAACATAAAAGAGATTGCGAAAATAGAATATCTAAAATACAACAAAGCATAAAACAAATGGAGAGTATAAAGAATGTAATCGAAAATAAACTTAATGCTATTGTTGCCGAAACTAAAGATAAAAAACCAGGTTTAGTAACTTTTCTTTTTTCTTCCTCTAATTTTTATGACATTTTTAGTTACAACGGATGCGAGATATCAAGTGAAAACCCAGATGTTTCAAAATCCAACATTCTAAAAGAAAAAATAACGCCAATTTGCCCTTTAATAGGATATGAGATTTCCAAAATTACCCATAATGAATATGATTATATTGTCACATTAATCGTTAATGTAAAAACTAATGCAAAAACTAATCAATATGCTACGTATGAAACATCTTTCATTACCAATTCAAAAGGAGATATGGTACTCAAGGACATTAATTTTAAAGACAAAAAGGTCATAAAGAATATATGGGACGAAATGGATGATAATAATAATATAATTATGGAAAAATCAAAAGAGTGCAAAAATATAGTTTCCGCATATTCAAAATACATGAAAACCGCAGATAAAACTACAGAAGAAAAATTAGGAAAAATAGTTGAAAATCAAGAGAAGATTCTAAATACAATCAACGGTTCGAATGCAAAAGATTTAGATAATAAAGTAAAGGCACTAAAAGACAAGAGTATTGAGAATGTGCTAAAAGAAATTCAAAAATAAGATTATAAATATTGCAAGATTTATACATACTCTCCCGCCAAGAATAAAGGTGGGAGAGTTTTTTATGTACCTTGTGGGAAAATCAGCATAAATTCTTTCAAGAAACTTGTGTCTACATCTTTTTTTATTACTTTTGCACAATAAATAAATTTATTGTAATGACAACAATCGAAATCATAGGAACATCCACGGCTGCTCAAACTTTGCTGAGTCTTGCAAGACTGCTTGCCAAAGACGATAAATGCATAAGGATTGCAAAGAATGTTGAAATCGGCGATAATGAATTGCTTTTGGAAACAAAGCTGGCCATAAAACAGGCAGACGAAATAGCCGAAGGAAAAAGAAAAGGTATTCCAATCAATGAAATATTTTAATTATGATAGAAGTTGTTGCCACCGATATTTTCGCAAAGCAAGCCAAATGTCTTTATAAAAAATACCCATCCATCAAAAACGATATTGAAGCATTGTCCGATAGTTTGTCGGAAAATCCGTTACAAGGAATCCCTATCAACGACAAATATCGCAAAATTAGAATGAGAATAACATCGAAAGGGAAAGGCAAAAGTTCGGGGGCAAGAGTTATCACACTAAACCTATATGTTGAAAGCATCGAAGATATAAAAAAAGTTGTCCTTGTCACAATATATGATAAGTCCGAAAAAGAATCAATTTCTGAAAATGAAATTGACAACCTTCTAAAAAATAGCTCAAACGAGATTTAAATTCGCCACAAAATAAAGGCGGAAGAGTTTTTTTATGTACCGCCCCTATGCGTATTGCCGTGTAAGATTATTATGGTACAGGTTGGCCAGGTCGATAATTAAGTCCCAGTCGCGCCCCAGAACTACATTGCTGTCCTCTATCCTGAATTGCCTGAACATATCTACATTATAGTATTTGCGGAATGGCGCATGTGGATATTTAAAACAACAACAACCGCCATCCGTTAACACCCGTCCGTTAAAAAATTTCCACAAAAAAAACCATTATTCAAAAAATTTATTAGACCTTTGCGCCTTGAAATTTTAAAAGGCTTATATAATGAGGATAAAGAATTTCACTTTTTTCACTGCAATTATTGCAATTTTTGCATTAGCAACTCCCAAAAACACATATTCACAGGTATATCAATTCGAGAACCCAGGCTTCGAACAATGGGACGGAGATAGCAATGATGAACCTACCGGTTGGAATTCATATCTTTCGGCAAACTGCGAAATGTTTGTTGGTTGCAACTCGGCAATACATTTAGGACACGAACGCTCCACTGACACACGACCTGGCTCAACAGGTTCATATTCATGCTGCATATATTCTGCGAACGTACTAGGTGTTGTGGCCAACGGTGCACTTACAAGCGGACAAATGCAACTAGTTTCATTACTCCCATCAAGTAGCAGCAACGGCAACAGAACAATAACCACAAACAACGACTTCAACCATCGCCTGAATGCAAAACCCGACTCAATAGTATTCTGGGCAAAAGCTGTCAATGCCAGCAACACAAGCCTTGCCTGCTGCCACCTATATATACATGACAATTACAACCTTCAGGATCCATTAGGTGGAAATCAATCAGGATATGAAGCACACATTGTCGGAAAAGTGCCGTCATACAACTTCACAAACAACGGAAGCACTTGGCAACGCCATTCCGCACCTATTGAATACGACGGATGCCAATCAAACGACCCACAATTCATTCTAATCACCTTCTCCACCAATAAGGATGCTATGAGCGGCAGCAGCAGCGACAAACTTTTTATCGACGACATTGAACTTATATACAATGCCAACCTATCGTCAATAAAGGTAAACGGAAGAAACATTCCTAATTTTAACCAGAATACTACCGAATACTATGTTGACGTAGAATGCGGCTCCACAAACGAACTGTCGTACACTACCGCATCACCTCGCGCATCACACACATACAGCACATCATCTGACGGCAAAACCGTAACAATAAATGTGACCCACGGCGACAAGGCAAAAACTTACACCATTCACTATAGGAGCATCATTACAAACAACATATCCGACGAAATATGCAAGGGCGACTCATATAGTTTAAATGGTTTTACACTACCAATACAAAACAATGCCGGAACTTTTAGCTTCAGCAATTCATATCCGCTAGCAAACGGATGCGACTCTGTTGTAGAATTAAGCCTCAACGTCCACAATACATACACGACTAATGTTGACCTCACAATATGTGAAAGCGCGACATACAATTTCCATGGACAGATCATAAATCAACCTGGCACATATCAGGCATTCTTGACTAGCAAATATGGTTGCGACAGTACCGTAAACCTTCACCTAAGAGTTGACGACCATTATCAGGTGAACCTACCCGCGCATATCTGCGAGAGCGACGAAGAATACCACGGCTACGGATTTGACATCGACCAAGCTCACATTAATAACCGTATAGACAATGTTATATTCGACACTTTATTCTTCGAAGCAGGAACAGTCGGAAATATCTGCGACAGCATTGTCATACTTCGTCTCGAAGTTGGAAAAGTTGACTATATTGAATTGTCTGACACTGTAGAAGTTGACTCCGATTACGCCAACAACGGATTTGAAATTCCAGCAATTACAGAAGAAGGGGAATACTCATTCTCCAACACGCTTATAAACAACGACGGCTGCGACTCCATCGTTACGTTGACACTAAAAGTGCTGCCCAAACCTGTTATTCCAGAACCCGAACCGACTCCCGAAGTTGTAACCTTTGATGTTTTCCCGTCTCCCACATCAAGCGGACAAATAACTGTCAGGGCAAACTACGACATCACCCAAGACATTTACGAATATCAGATATTTAACGAATTGGGAATGTTTATGGACAACGGCATCATAAACAGCATGGACACTACTATTGATGTTTCGAAATACAACAGTGGCTACTACTATCTCAAAGTCCTTGTTGGCGACAAGAAAGCCCAGAAAAAGCGCAAAGCCATAAAGTTTATGGTTACAAACTAAATGGCTTCGCCAGTTTTTATGGTTCTTAGTTTGAAGTTGTTTCAAGTTGTTTTGGTGTTGTTTGAAAACCATATAAACTTATAAACAACCTCAAAGTGGCGTAGTCCATAGAAACTTAGACACCACAAAAAGCGGAATCAGATGCTGAAACAAGTTCAGTATGACATTCCGCTTTTTTACGGGCGTAGCCCAGTCAAACCCAGAAACGGCGAAGCCACAGAAACCTTGAAACGCCGAAGGCATCGAAACGGCGTCAGCCACAGAAACCTTGAAACGGCGTCAGCCATAGAAACCTTGAAACGCCAAAGGCATAGAAACGGCGTCAGCCACGCAAACCCAGAAACGGCGAAGCCATATAAACCAGAAACTTAGAAACAGCGAAGCGTAGAAACCAGAAACATAGAAACAGCGAAGCGTAGAAACCAGAAACGTAGAAACAGCGTCGCGTCAAACGTGCGCAGCCCACAAACTTTTCAACTTTTAACTTTCAACTTTCAATTTTTAACTATCTTTGCACTTGAGTAGGTCAGTCTATCGCGTTACATTTATGTAATGAGGAAAGTCCGGACAGCATAGGGCATTGCGCTTCTGAAATAGGAGAAGTCTGCGAAGGCTTGGCAGCGGAGAAGAGAATGACTTCCTTGGCGACAAGGTAAAGGTGAGAAGGCAGGGTAAGAGCCTACCGGTGGCGGTGGCGACATCGTCAGCCGTCCGCACCGCAAGCTGCAAGTTCATGTATATCGGCGCTATAGGGTTGCCCGCCCGAGCCGAGGGGTAGAATGCACAGATAAATGATAGACAGCATCCTCGGATGCCACAGAATTCGGCTTATGGCCTACTCGTTTTTTTGTATAAAAGGCAAACAGGCTCGCTGGCTAAAAGCCTAACGGCAAAATAGCTTGATGAGTCTTACTGACAGATCCTTTTATTGCCGACATCCTTTGAATTTTCGAATCTTAGAATCTGCATTCAAAAAAAATATCAAAAATCTCCCTCCCATTTCCAAAAAATATTCTTACCTTTGTTAGCTTAAAATTTACTTCATTGAAATGAGAAAGTTTACAATTCTTACGGTCGCATTACTCATAGCAACCATTTGCTTTGCACAGACAAAAGGACAGCTTACGACAAACCCTTTCAAAAAGACAGGAAAGATTGCAGCTTCCGCTAATACTAGAGACGTAACTGGAACTCTACAGCTTAGCGACACCGAAATATACACAGGCATAGGAACTGGCGGCGCCGGCACATTTGCCGCCGCAGCAAGGTTTGAAGCATCAGCCCTTACACCGTATGTAGGACAGTACATTACAAAAATTAACGTTTTCATCGCTGATGCATCTGTAGTAACTGCAGGCAAGGTTGCAATCCTGACCGGAACAACAGATGCTCCTGTTATTGCAACCCAACAAACATGCAATTTCCAAGATGAAATGAACGAAATCATACTTGCCGTTCCATATCAAATTCAAGCCTCAACACCAATCATGGTTGCATACGAAGTTACTGCTACAGGAGGCTATCCTCTAGGGTGCGATGCAGGTCCTGTTGTCCAAGGCGCAAACCTTATTAATATGGAAGGTGTTTCCGGTGCATTTTATAATCTTTCCGACCTTTCTGAAACATTAACTTTCAATTTCATTATTTCTGCTACTGTCGAAGACGAAATAAATACAGATCCTATTCTGATGGTAAACCAAACACAGATGGTATTCATCGGCTATGTTGGCGAGAATGCGACAGCTGCACAACAAGCTTCTGTAACCGCCTATAATCTGATAGACAACATAAGCATTGCAACCGCAGCACCGTTCGAAGTATCTACAAACGGTGCAACCTTTGGCTCATCAGCGACTATGAACGGTTCCGGAAATTTTTATATCAGATATATACCTGAAGATACAGAATCCGAAAGCGCTGTTACCGGCACTGTAACTATTTCATCCACTGATGCCGAAAGTGTGACTATTGATTTAATCGCCATTACATTTGATTGCACAGGCTCAATTTCAGAACTTCCTTACGAAGAAGGTTTTGAAAGTGGAATACCTTGCTGGACTATGATTTCAAACAATGCAGCAAACGAAGGCGATCTCGGTGTTATACAAATTAGCGAAACAAATTATGCGTTTATGTTTTCCAGCTACGACGAAGCCGAAACCGAAGATTATAACCAGTACCTCATCACTCCTAAACTCGCATTTACAGAAGATGTGATTTTAAGCTTTAAATATGCTGGAATATCCCAATACAGCGAAGGAGAAACATTTGCGGTTCTTGCGTCATCGACTACAAACAACATTTCTGCTTTCACCACAAATTTAAGCGGTAATATTATAGCGACCAATTTATATTCTACAAGATTTTTGACATATACGGTAACAATACCTGCAGGTACTAAATACATTGCAATAAACTACTACAGTGATTATCAATACGGACTTCTGATTGACGATTTCGAATTATTTGCCATCCCTACAACAAACGAAATCGCCCTCACTTCTGTACTTCCTGCAACCGGCACAACGGTCTCGGAAGGTCATAACATCAACATCAGCGGTACCATAACAAACCATGGCGTCACACTAACATCATACAAGGTTGCATACTCTGTTGACGGTGATGCTGCTGTTGAATCCGAAGTTACGGGAATCAGCATTCCATTGGGTTCTACCCACAATTTTTCTTTCCCCGACCCTATTAGCGGATTGACCATAGGCACGCACACAATCACTGTTACTGTTTCAGAACCTAACGGCGGTGCCGACGGAGACGAAAGCGACAATAGCCAAACAATCACTATTAATATTATTTCATGCGAAACAGTCACTACATTCCCATATATTGAAGATTTTGAGAGCGGCATCAATTCGTGCTGGACTCTTATCGATGCAGATGGTGACGGATTCAACTGGATAGCAGGATCGGCTACCGACGGCATATATACTAATGGAGGAGACCTTACCGGCGAAGGTCACGATTCATCAAGAGACATGCTGGTTTCCGGTTCCTATAGCAAAACTGCCGGAGTTTTGCATCCCGACAACTGGGCAATCTCCCCTGCCATTGCATTGCCGGCAGGCCAACCTGCCCTACTAAGCTTCTATGCCGCAGCTCAAGACATGAACTACCCAGCAGAACACTACGGTGTTTATGTTTCCAACACTACGACCGATCCGTCTGCTTTCACCTTGATTTGGGAAGAAGATATGGATGCTAATGGCGGACACCACAGGACACAAGGCTCTTGGAGCGAAAAGCAGGCCGACATCAGCAACTATGCAGGACAAACAATTTTCATTGGTTTCCGCCACTTCAATTCCACAAACAATTTCTTGCTCATTATAGATGATGTAACCATTTCGTTGACTACAGCTACCGACGAAAACCTTACCGAATCCATTGCAATATACCCTAACCCGACTAACAGCATGATTACTGTTGCTAATGCAGAAGGCAAGGACATCGTTGTTGTCAACTCGCTCGGTCAGGTTGTTGTAAACATAAAGAATGCTGCTGCAAACCAGACTATCGACGTTACCGACTTCGCAAACGGAACCTACTTCGTAAAGGTTGACGGTGAAGTTGTTAAATTGAACGTTGTAAAATAGTTTTTTATAAACTATAAATCCCCAAAACGTCATCCAATTAGGGTGGCGTTTTTTATTGGTACAGTCCGCGAAAACATATATTGACACATACATACAGAAAACCCCACATTAACCATAGCGATATGCTGTGCAAAAAAATATCAAAATCATTATTTACATTTCAAAAAATATCATTACCTTTGTATTTCAATAATTAAATTTTTAATGAAAATGAAAAAGTTTACAATTTTTATGGTAGCATTGCTTGTAGCAGCCATGAGCTTTGCTCAGACAAAAAGCCTTTCAGATGTTAAAAAGGCAATGCCAACAGGCATTACAAAGGTAACTAAACACACTTACAAAGAAGCAAGAGACACTCGTGATGCAGATCAAGCTCTTGTTATTTTATCTATAGGTGATGTTTGGGGAGACGGAACAGGTTACCAACTTCTTATTGATACTGACAATGCTGGATGGGAAGAACAAACTGGTCCTGCGTGCAGTTCATCCTACACACAATGGGAATATATGATTCCTGCTAATGCTTCTGCAAACGATGCAAATGTTGTAATCAATACTACAGAATCACTCTACATTACACCTGGTACATACTCATACTTGATTTTGAATCCAAGTTGTGGTAGTGGCAATGGCACTAACTGGATTGCATCAAATCAGTGCGATGAATCAAATGCTACTGACTATACATTCGAAGCTGGTAAAATGTACACATTTACTGTTGCCTTAAGCGGACAAAACGACTGCGTTACTCTTACTGTTGAAGACATTCCAACAACCCCGACTATTGCAACAACTACTACAGAATTGTCATTCGCAGCAGAAATTAACTCAACATCAGAAGCTGAGCCTGTTGTGATTAACGCAATGAACCTTACAGAAGGGATTACTGCTAATGTTACTGCACCTTTCGAGGTATCTGCCGACAACAATACTTTCGGACCAACAGCCAACCTCACAGCAAATGGAGGAACATTATATGTAAGATACTCTCCAACCGCTTTAGGAAATCATACAGGAACTATGACTATAACCAGCGCTGGTGCTAATAACCTTACAGTTACTCTTGCTGGTACAGCATACACCTGCAGTACACGTACTGCTCCATGGACCGAAGATTTCAATCCTGGCAGTGCTTCTATATATTGCTGGTCTATATTAAATGTAAATCAGGACGATGGATATTACACAATGATGTCGATGAATGAAGAAAATACTGACCTTGCTATTGCATATGTATATAGTGAAGAAAATGCTGCAAACGACTGGTTGATTTCACCTGAACTATCTATTGGACAAAACGACACTCTTATTTTTAATGTAGCACATACTGGATTTGAAGAAAAATACAGAGTGCTTGCAATATCTGAATCACCTCAAAATTATGCGAATGCAACAGTGCTACAGGATACAACTATCGTAGAATCTTCATATAGGGACGGAGTATGGGACGAAGTTCGCATTGACTTGTCTGCATACAATGGACAGATCATTTATATCGGAATTCAATGCGTTTCCGAAGCTGACCAATACTATATGCTACTTGACAACTTCTCATTGGTTGGACAACCAGGTGTTTTACCACAACCAGGTGCCGTTGAAGAAAACATCGCAAATGAAGTTGCTGTATATCCTAACCCAACTAGCAGCATGATTACTGTTGCTAATGCAGAAGGCAAGGACATCGTTGTTGTCAACTCTCTCGGTCAGGTTGTTGCTAACATAAAGAATGCTGCTGCAAACCAGACTATCGACGTTGCAAACTTCGCAAACGGAACCTACTTCGTAAAGGTTGACGCTCAAGTTGTAAAACTGAACGTTGTAAAATAGTTTGTAAATAAACTATAAATCTAAAAAAACGCCATCCCATTTAGGGTGGCGTTTTTTATTTACAAAAACCGAAGCTGTTCAAAAAAACATCAAAATTTATTATCACCATTACATAAATTATCATACATTTGCACCTTAATAATTTAAATTTTATTGAAATGAAAAAGTTTACTATTTTAATGATCGCAATGCTCGTAGCAGCTATGGGCTTTGCACAGTTTCAAAAAATGGAAACATCTCCATTTAAGAAACAAGTAATCTACAAGCAAACGAGGGCAGCAAATGGAATCGCCCTGACCTCTGTAACACCAGCTGAAGGTGCTACTGTAGAAGCTGGCAATATCACAATCTCCGGTGTTGTTACAAACAATGGCGACGAAAATCTAACTTCGTACAAAGTTTCTTACAAAGTTGACGAAGAAGATGCTGTTGAATACGCAGTAAGCGAAATCGAAGTTGCTAGTGGAGAAACACACAACTTCACACATCCAACTCCAGCAGTTCTCGCAGCAGGCGAACACTCAATCGTAGTTACCGTTTCGGAACCTAACGGCGACACCGAATTTGAAGCAGTCTCCCAGACTGTCAATGTTACTGCTACCGAACCTGTTCAAGACGTAGTTGAAATCGCTCTTACTTCTGTAACTCCAGAAGATAATGCTACAGTAACAGCAGGCGATGTCACTATCACAGGTGTAGTTACAAACAATGGTAATGTTGCTCTTACTGAGTTCAAGGTTTCTTACCAAGTTAACGATGCAGCCCCAGTTGTTACCACAATTAACGACATCAATGTTGCTGCAGAAGGCACACATACATTCACACTTACAGTTGCTCTTGAAGCAGCAGAAAATCCCTACACAATCGTAGTAACTGTTTCTGAACCTAATGGTGTAGCTGATGGTGATGATACAAACAATAGCAAGACCATTCATCTTACCGCTACCGAACCTGTTCCCCCTGCAGCAGTTGCAATCACTCTTGCTGTAAATCCTACCGCAGCTAATGCAACAGTGGGCGAAGACATCACTATCACTGGTACTGTTACAAACACTGGCACAGATGCTCTTACTACTTACAAGTTCTCATACGCTGTTGACGGCGGCGAAGCTGTTGATTCTACAGTTACAGAACTCAATATCGCAACAGAAGGAACTCATGAATTCACATTCACTGTTGCTGCTTTCGCTGAGGCTGGCGCACACTCAATCGTAGTTACCGTTTCGGAACCTAACGGCGATACTGAATTTGAAGCACTCACCCAGACTATAAATGTTACTGTTAGCGAACCTGTAGTTCAACCTGCAGTTGCAATCACTCTTGCTGTGAATCCTACCGCAGCTAATGCAACAGTTGGCGAAAACATCACTATCACTGGTACTGTTACAAACACTGGCACAGATGCTCTTACTATTTACAAGTTCTCATACGCTATTGACACCCTCGCACCTGTTGATTCTACAGTTACAGGACTCAATATTGTAACAGATAGCACACATGTATTCACATTCACAACTGCTTTCGCAGAAGCAGGCGAACACTCAATCGTAGTTACCGTTTCGGAACCTAACGAAAATACTGAGTTCGCAGCACTCACCCAGACTGTCAATGTTACAGTTAGCGAACCTGTTCAGGAAATAGTTGAAATCGCTCTTACTTCTGTAACACCAGAAAATAATGCTACAGTAATAGCAGGCGATGTCACTATCAACGGTGTTGTAAGAAACAATGGCAATGTTGCCCTTTCTTCTTACAAAGTGTCCTATACTGTTGACAATGCAGAACCCGTTGTTTCCACAGTTACTATTGACGAAGCTGTTGCTGCAGCAGGCACACATACATTCACACTTACAGTTGCAGTTGAAGCTGGCGCACACACAATAGTTATTGCTGTTTCAGAACCTAACGGTGAAGAAGATGGTGATGATACTAACAATAGCAAGACTATTACGATTAACGCTGTTGACTGCTCCGAAGCACACACTGCTCCTTGGACAGAAACTTTCAACGCAAACAGCACATCCATATTCTGCTGGGGTATAATCGATGGAAATGAAGACGACACATACTTTGAACCTATAAGCGTTAGCGAAGAAGACGAAAACGAAAGAGTAATGTACCTTTCATACGCAGAGCTACAAGAAGACTACCTTGTTAGTCCTATGTTGGCTGTAACCGAAAACAACCTCGCGATGTTCAAGGTTGCTCACTATGCATACTATGGAACACCATATCCAGAAACTTACGAAGTGTATGTTATAGCTGGTGGAGAAGAAACCAAGGTAAAGAATGCAACTGCGACTACCGCCCTTTTCCCTGAATTCGAAAATGTTAGCATTGACTTGTCTGCATATGCAGGACGTAATATTCAGGTGGCAATCAAGTGCATTAGCGATGATGCATACTACTTCTTCGTTGATGATTTCTCACTCATAGTTGCTCCTTCAACTCCTGAAATTGCTCTTACTTCTGTAACTCCAGCAAACGGCAAGAGCATAATGTTAGGTCAAAGCATCAACATTGGCGGTGTAGTTACAAACAACGGTGCTACTCTTACATCATACAATGTTTCCTACACTGTTGACGGTGGCGAAGCTGTTGAATACGATGTTACTGGAATCAATGTTCCTTTCTATGGAACTCACAACTTCACTCACGCAACTCCAATTTTACTCGAAACTGCAGGTGCTCACTCTATTGTTGTTACTATTTCTAATCCTAACGGTACTGCTGACGATGCAAGCGACAATAGCCAAACTATCAATGTAAATGTAATTGACTGCAGTGCACCTATCTCTGATTTCCCATATGTTGAAGGTTTCGAAAATGGAATTCCTGCATGCTGGACATTCATTGATGCTGATGGTGATGGTTACAACTGGGTAGCGGGTTCCGCTTGCGAAGGTATTTACCTTAATGGCGACCTCACTGGTTCTGGTAACAATTCATCTCAGGATATGCTGGTTTCTGGTTCATTCAGCAATGTTAGCGGTGAAGCTTTGACACCTGACAACTGGGCAATCACTCCTGCTATATCGTTGCCGTCTAATTCTACAGCTGAACTCAGCTTCTTCGCTGCAGCACAGGATGCTTCATATCCAGCAGAACACTACGGTGTTTATGTATCAACAACAACTACCGATCCATCTGCTTTCACTCTTATTTGGGAAGAAAACATGAATGCTAACGGTGGTAACCACAGAGCTCAAGGTGCATGGGGCGAAAAGCATACAGACCTCAGCGACTATGCAGGACAGACAATTTACATTGGTTTCCGTCACTTCAACTGTACAGATCAATTTTTGTTCCTTATCGACGATGTAACTATTGCTCTTGTTGGCGCAGCAGAAGAAAATATTGCAGAATCTATCGCAGTATATCCTAACCCAACTAGCAGCATGGTAACCATTGCAAATGCAGAAGGTAAGGACATCGTTATCGTTAACTCTCTCGGTCAGGTTGTTGCTAACATCGAAAATGCAGCAGCTAACCAGACTATCGACGTTGCAAACTTCGCAAACGGAACCTACTTCGTAAAGGTTGACGGTGAAGTTGTAAAACTGAACGTTGTAAAATAGTTTTTATAAAACTATAAATTAAAAAAATCGCCATCCGTCTGGGTGGCGATTTTTTATTATTTTTGTGCAACAAAAAAATAAAAATGCAAAACAAACTCCTCGAAGAATCAATACAGCAGTTCATGTCGCTACCCGGCATAGGACGCAAGACCGCCCAGCGTTTCGTACTACACCTGCTACGCAAGTCGCTCGAAGATGTCACCAACTTCACCACAACCATACAAGGCATGAAGGAAAACATCAAATTCTGCCATGTTTGCAACAATATCTCCGAGAACGATATCTGCGAAATATGCGCCAACCACAACCGCGACCACTCAACAATATGCGTTGTCGAAAACATCAACGACGTAATGGCAATTGAAGCCACCGCACAATACAACGGCGTTTACCATGTGCTTGGCGGCGTCATCTCCCCCATGGACGGCATAAGTCCATCCGACCTACACATAGCCGACCTCGTAGTAAGAGCATCGTCTGGCGAAATTAAGGAAATAATCCTAGCCCTGCCAACTACAATGGAAGGCGAAACGACTAACTACTACATAAACAAGAAATTACAGCAAACAAATGTAAATGTAACTGTAATAGCAAAAGGAATCGCCGTTGGCGAAGAACTGCAATATACCGACGAAATCACCCTGTCGCAGGCAATAAAGAACAGGAAACCTTTCGAATGATTTTATTGTTTATGGTTGTTTGAAATGGTTTGTTATGGTTTGAGGTTGTTTTTATTCCCAAACCATCATATAACTTATAAACAACAACAAACTGCGAAGCGAGAAACGGGCGCAAGCCCATCAAACAGCGAAGCGAGAAACGCCGTAGGCATAGAAACCCGCCCCTACACGAAATTATCTCACAAAATCCTATTATCTTTCCAAATTAAATTTTATCTTTGCAGTTTGATATTTAATTTTCATTTTCAAAAAAACTCTTGCAGATGAAAAACTTACTGAAAATCACAACAATAACAGCATTAGTAATACTAATGTGCGGTAACTCATTCGCACAAAAGGGAAACGAAAAGGCTGGACTTGATGCACAGTTCCTCGTATCATCATACGAAATTACCGCAGGTGAGTGCGTTTATTTCACCGACATGACAACGGGAAATCCAACCCACTGGCAGTGGACTTTCGAAGGTGCACAAACTCCAACATCAACCGATCAGCACCCGCAGGACATCTGCTACTACCACCCCGGCGTATATTCGGTAATTCTCGAAGTGCAGAATGGCGCAATGGTCAATACGGAAGTAGTAAACGAATGCATCACAGTACTTCCGAACACCGAAACGCCAATCGCCGACTTCACGGCCAACCACACGACTATTCCTGCCAATAGCATTGTTCAGTTCACAAGCATATCGCAAAACGGACCTTTCGCTTCATACTATTGGTCATTCGAGGGCGGTATGCCATCATCTTCTACTGAAGAACGCCCTACACCTATTACTTATCCGCATGTAGGACAGTACAATGTTGAGCTTACAGTCACCGACATGAACGGAAACAGCGATACCGAAACCAGATATTTCTACATCAATGTTGTTCCTGAAGCAACAGTTAGTCCCGAAGCTAACTTTATGGTGGACAGGACTTACATAGCACCTGGCGATGCAGTTAACTTCACCGACCGAAGCACAGGAAATCCATACATCTGGCATTGGTTTTTCGAAGGAGCGGTTCCCACAACATCAAACGCACAAAATCCAACCGGCATCATGTTCCCAATGCCTGGGACCTACGATGTGGAACTTGTAATTGAAAGCAATCTGGGAATGGACACTCTGCGTCGTGAAAACTACATCACTGTTGCAGAAACCGACCCATGCGTTGCAATTCCCGAAGCCGAATTTGTTGCAACTCCGCGTCTTATACGTTCTGGCACAAAGGTTTACTTTGAAGACAGGTCAACCAATAACCCTACTGCATGGTCGTGGGAATTCGAAGGCGGATACCCCCACACTGCCGCAACTGCCAACATTATCAACGGCATTGAGTATAATGCAGCTGGATTCTACGATGTATTCCATTCTGTATCAAACGAATGCGGCGTAACATCAATCACAAAAGATGATTACATTATGGTATTCTCCGGTCCTGTGCCAATGTACTGCGACACAATAACCAACATTCTTCCAAACGAAATACCGACAAGTCCGACTGTAAACGGTTCGTGGGGTTACATTGGCGGACACAACGGACAAAGAACCAAGTATTACGCCGACAAGTTCAACCAGTACTCATTCGAGCAGGTTGAAGCGATAATTGTTCCTGTATATAAGTCAAAAACAGGATCTTACGACTCGAAAGTTACGTTTTACATCTGGGATGGAAACACACAATATCCAGAAACTATTCTCGCCGAGAAAAAGATATATTTGCGCGACATTCCCGAAAACTACAATTATGTTGTAGAATTTGACGACCCAGTAAAAGTTAACGGACCATTTTATGCAGGATACAAAATCAACTACAATGGCACCAACTCAAACGGTGGCGGCGAATGGTTTGTCGTAAGTGTAGTACCAAGCAGAAGCTCATCAGGTTCAAATACTTTGTACGTAAGCAACGAAGGAGAAACCTGGAACACCGCCTACGAAAAATTTGGTGTCAGAACATCAACAGCAATTCGCCCTGTTACTTGCATAGTTGACATCGAGGACTATGCTGCCGAACACGATATAAGCATCTATCCAAATCCAGCAAACAGCATTGTAAATATAGACCTCGGCACTGTTGAATACGGCAAGGACATTATCATTGACATATACGACATGCTTGGCAGAAAAGTAGAAACGCAGAACTGCGACAGTAGCGAAGGCCGCGTCGAAATAAATGTCAGCAACTACAGCGAAGGGCTTTATTTCATGAAGATGAACATCGACGGACACAGCGTAACCGAAAAGGTTCTTATTGCAAGATAATGTCGGAGGAAAAACAAACGCCACAAACTCCTGTAATAACCATCTATACCGATGGGTCATCGCGAGGGAATCCAGGTCCTGGTGGGTTCGGTATTGTGCTTATGAGCGGACAATTCCGCAAAGATGTAGCATGCGGATTCCGTCGCACCACCAACAACCGTATGGAACTGCTCGGTGTAATCACAGCACTCGAAATGCTGAAAATTCCAAATTCCATAGTAACCATCTACACCGATTCGAAATATGTCGCCGATGCCATAAACCAAAACTGGATTTACGGCTGGATAAAGAAAGGTTTCAAGAATGTGAAGAATCCAGATCTTTGGGTTAGGTTCATAAGGATTTACAAGCAACACAAAGTCAGGTTCGTATGGGTAAAAGGACATGCCGACAATCCTTACAACAACCGCTGCGACCAGCTTGCAGTTGCCGCCGCTACTGGCGACAAACTGCTCGTTGATGATTATTTTGAGGCGACCGAAAACGAGAACAACAACACCCTGCAATTATAAAAAATGGCAGCATTATGCGACATATTGCATATCGAACATCCTATAATCATGGCTCCGATGTTCCTAGTCAGCAACGAAGAAATGGTTGTCACTGCACTAGATTGTGGCATTACATCAGCTATTCCAGCCGCCAACTACAGAAAAAAAGGAGAACTCGCACACGCCATTGCCAACATAAAGCAGAAAACTTCAAAGCCATTCGGTATCAACTTGGTAGTCAACAAGTCGAACACACGCTACAAACATCAACTTGCCGAAATCATCGAAGCCCGACCTGCATTCATTATCACCTCGCTCGGTAATCCCAAGCAAGCAATTGAAATGGCACATGCTAACGGAATCAAGGTTTTTTGCGATGTAGTTGACCTGAAATTTGCCCAAAAAGTCGAAAGTCTTGGTGCAGATGCCATTATTGCTGTCAATTCGCTGGCTGGCGGACATTCTGGAATTTTCCCACCGGAAAAATTGATGCCCGAACTTGTTGCCAACTGCCACATACCTATTATTTATGCAGGAGGCATTGCTCGCAAACTGGATATTGACAAGGCTCTGGGCATGGGTGCGGCAGGCGTTTCGGTTGGCACCATATTCATTGCCAGCGAGGAATGCAAGGTTTCTGACGAGTACAAAAAAGCTGTGATTCAGTACGGTGCGAAAGACATTGTAATGACGCGCAAACTTTCGGGCAGCCCTACAGCAGTGATAAACACCCCCTACCTGCAAAAGATCGGTAACACGCCGAACATATGGGAACGTCTTGTCAACGGCAACTCGGCACTGAAAAAGTTCGCCAAGTCGATGATGATGAAAGCTGGCATGAAAAAACTCTACGACTCAGCATTCAAGGCGACATACAAGACCGTATGGTGCGCAGGAGTGGCAATAGAGCATGTACACAAAGTAAGATCAATAAAGGAAATAGTTAGGGATTTGACTTTATAAAGCAAATAATATGTCAATCTAAAATCGTACTTCGTAAATCGTAAATAAAATTGTATTTTTGCAAAAAATAGAATTTTATGTTGCCAACTCGTTTATTTACCGCAGGAATACAGGATTTCGCAGACATACGTGAGCGAAAACTTATCTATATTGATAAAACAGACCTTGTATATAAGATGACTCAGGAATCAAAGTTTGTTTTCCTTAGCCGTCCGCGCAGGTTCGGCAAGACACTGCTTTGCACTACACTAAGGTATTATTTCCAAGGTCGTAAAGAGCTTTTCGAGGGTCTTGCAATGGAAAAACTGGAAACGGAATGGAAGAAATATCCTGTTCTGCATTTCAATTTGAGTTTATGTAAAAACCAGTATAATATACAAGGAATTGTTGATGAATTGAATCTTCTGGTTGCCAACTACGAAGAACAGTATGGTCGAAATGAAGCTGAACTCACACCTGGCAAACGATTCGCAGGTGTTATGAAGCGTGCATACGAACAGACAGGTCTCAAATGTGTGGTAATCCTTGATGAGTACGATGCGCCTTTGCTTGATGTGCTTGACGACCCCGAAAAACTTGCCGAGGTTCGCAAAATCATGCAGGAATTCTATCAGCCATTGAAAGCCTGCGAGGAATTTGAGCATTTTGTCTTTATAACAGGAATCACAAAGTTCTCGCAGTTGTCAATATTTTCCACGCTAAACAATATCACCAACATAACAATGCTGCCACAATATTCAGCCATCTGTGGAATTACTGTTGACGAGGCATTGGAGGTGTTCAAGCCAGACATACAAACACTTGCTGATGAATACGAATGTTCTTACGATGAGATGGTTGACAAACTGAAGGCAAAATATGACGGGTATAATTTCAGCGAAAAATCCAAAGATATTTTCAACCCATTCAGCCTGACAATGGCACTGAAAAACAGGAAGATTGATTCCTATTGGTTTGGAAGCGGTACGCCAACATATCTTTTCGAGCAGATGAAGCGTTTCGGCACAAATGTGCTTTCTCTGGAAAACATCTCTGCTTCGGCATCTGAATTTGATGCGCCGACAGAAAATATGGAAACCGCATTGCCATTGCTATATCAATCTGGATACCTTACTATTAATGGATATGATAAGCATCTTGACCGATACAAACTCGACTTCCCTAATTCGGAAGTTCGTGTGGGATTTATGGAGAATCTTTTGCCTCGTATTACAGGGACTGCCACGGGTTTCGCAAAAAATATAGTAACAGACCTTTACGACTCGCTTTACAAGAATGATATTGATTCCGCTATGCAATATCTGAAGTCCTATTTTGCTTCCATTCCATATCTCGAACACGGCAGAAATGAATTTGGCAATCTCACTACTCTTGAGGCATTTTATGAGACGATAATGTATGTAATTTTCTCAATGGCGAGCAGGTATGTATTTACCCAAGTAAAATCAGCAAACGGTCGTTCGGACATTGTCATGTTTGTGAAAGATACGGTCTATGTCTTTGAACTGAAGATAAACGGCACGGCACAGGAAGCCCTCGACCAGATAAACAGCAAAGGCTATATGGTGCCTTACGAAGCAGGAAATAAGAAAGTCGTAAAAGTCGGTGTCGCGTTCTCGAAGGAAACAAGAACTATTGAAGATTGGATAGTTGAATAAGATTATTATAACTTAGACGAATGAAACTCAAGATATTTGCTTTTGTAGTTTTGCTTTTATCGGCATTGGTGACAAGTGCCCAGGTAAGCGGTGGCTTTACCGATGATTTTTCGGATGGTGATTTCACAGCTAACCCGCAATGGACTGGCGAAACTGCAAAATTCCGCGTGAATGAGGAGATGGAATTGCAACTTAACGATGTTGATGCAACGGGTAATTCAACCGCAATGCTTTCAACCATGTCGCGAGCTATTGATAATGCAGAATGGCAGTTTACCGTAAAATATGATTTTGACCCGTCAACCTCAAATTTTTGCGATGTTTACCTTGTTTCCGACAATGCAACAGTAAATTCCTGTACTGCAGGATATTTCGTGCGTGTTTGCGGTGCATCAACTATCGACAACATATGCCTCTATAGGAAAAGCGGTTCGTCATCAACCAAAATAATAAATGGCGTAGATACACTTTCTCTATCTTCTTCATCCTATTTGATTAAAATTAAGGTAACACGCTCTGCTGAAGGAGAATGGAAACTTTATAGCAAATTAAATTCTTCTGAAGAATTTATTCTGGAAGGCGAAGTTACAGACATGACTGTTACTGCCTCAAGTTATTTCGGATTTTATTGCAAATATTCCAAGACGCGAGCGACAGGATTTCATTTTGACGACATTTCCGTTTCGGGAACATATTATGTCGATACCAATCCGCCCAGACTCACTTCGGCACGTTTCACAAGCGAAACAAGCATTTTGCTTACTTTTGATGAGGATATTGACGAGGAAAGCATAAGCGCATCTAATTTCAGCATGGACAATGGCATTGGACAGGCGACTTCGACTACTTTGCAGGATGGAGATGCAAGAAAAATTGTTGTAAGTTTCGCCAATAATTTCACAAACGGAACAACTTACACATTGACATACAGTGGCTTGTCCGACAGCGAAGGAAATACAATGGCAACTTCCACCACTCAGATGACTTTTGTCGCGGCAGGCACTGGTTCTGTGGTAATCAACGAGATTATGGCCGACCCGACACCGGTTGTAGGACTTCCAGAAAGCGAATACATTGAACTTTACAACAATTCGCCCGATGTCATCAACCTTGAGAACTGGACTTTGAAAATCGGCAACACTACAAAAGTTCTTGATGCATATACGCTGTATCCGTCTGAGTATGTCGTGATTTGCCGCGCTGGAAACGACACGCTGTTCTACGATATTAGCAATATTCTTACAACAAGTTTGTCGGCAACAGCACTAACAAATGGCGGAACAACCATTACTCTTTACAATGAATTTATGGCTGAAGTTGACAAGATTACTTACTCGTCGGCATGGTACAAAAATGCAAACAAGAAAGATGGCGGTTGGTCACTAGAACGAATTGACCCCAACAACCGTTGCGAGCAATCGACCAACTGGCGGGCATCCGAAAACGAAAACGGCGGTACACCAGGCTTCCAGAACTCTATTTTCGGGCAGAATGTTGACGAAACAGCTCCATCAATTGTAGATATCAGCATAAATTCTGCAAACGAATTGCATTTGACATTTTCCGAAACCATTGACACTACAACCATTTCGCTCGATAATTTTTCGCTTGACAACGACTATGGAAATCCAGTTTACGCAGGAATGGATCCAAATAATTCCAATTTGCTTGTGCTTATGTTTGGCGTGTCGTTCGAGCAGAACCGCAATTACAACCTAACCGTTGAAAATATTGCCGACCTTTGCGGAAACGTTATGGAAAGACAAACCTTGCAGTTCTCGACTGTGCCTATTGCATTTAACACAATAGTCGTCAGCGAAATAATGTCGAAGCCATCGCCAGTGGTTGGCTTGCCCGATGCCAAGTATGTGGAAATTTACAACCGTAGCGACAATGCAATTAGTTTGTCTGGATGGAAAATCGCGCTTGGCTCTACAACCAAGCCTTTGCCAGCGGTAATCATCAATGCACAATCGTACTTGGTACTTACTTCCGCCGACAATGCTTTCCTTTTCGAAGGGTTTGAAAATGTTGTCGGAGTTGACGGTTTTCCTGCATTTGCGCAAGGAGGCACAACAATTTCGCTATACGACAAGAACGAAAACATAATTCATACTCTCACATTCTCATCATCGTGGCACGACGACAATTTCAAGGCGCAAGGCGGCTATTCGCTCGAAATGGTTGATCTTAACAATCCATGTGGCGGTGCTGATAATTGGCGTTCCACTCTAGATAGTCGCGGTGGTACTCCAGGAACGCAAAACTCTGTGAATGCAACAAATCCCGACAGAATATTGCCATATCCAACCGATGCAGAAATTGTAAACGATACGGTGGTTGTGTACTTCAGTGAAGTTTTATCGCCCGAAATGGTAAAGGTTGAGAATTTCAGTGTTGAGGAATTTGGAAATCCAACATTTGTTGCAATAGTAAAACCGCAACTTACAGTTGTAAAAATGAAATTTAATGCCGAATTCCAAATCGGCAAGGTATATATGCTCAATATCAGCGAAAATATTGTTGACTGTAGCGGAAACAATGTTGAGATAAACACGCAGATAAGATTTGGAATCGGGGAAAAAGCGGAATACAACGATTTGGCAATAAACGAATTGTTGTTCAATCCATATTCTGGGGGAAGCGATTTTGTTGAAGTTTACAACCGTTCCAACAAAGTTATTGACATGAAAGATTTGTGGATTTCGAATACAAATGATGATGGCGCGGTAAAGGACTCTTACCAGATTACCAATATCAGCAGATTAATACTCCCGAAGGAATATTGTGCGTTTAGTACGGATATTGACGACCTTTACAACCATTATACTATCAATCATCCCGAAAATCTATGTAAGGTTTCCAAGATGCCATCTATGCCCGATGACAAGGGAACAATTATAATCACAGGTCGTGCTTTTGATACCATCGATATTGTAAGCTACAGCAAGTCGCAGCATTACAAGTTGTTGAGTTCACAGGACGGTGTTTCGCTCGAGCGAATAAACTACGATGTTCCAGCATCGGATTTAAGCAACTGGCATTCGGCGGCTCAGGATGCAGGATTTGCAACTCCAGGCTATATCAATTCGCAATTCCACGAAATTGGCGAGATTGAGTCGCAGATAACCTTGAGCAGCGAGGTTTTCTCGCCCGACAACGATGGTTACGAAGACCAGTTAGTAATAACTTACAGCCTCGATGTGGCGGGCTACAGCGGCACTATTGCAGTGTATTCGTCGAATGGCAGGCTTGTGCAGACCTTGGTCAACAATCGCAGTCTGGGTTCTACTGGCAATATAGTTTGGGATGGATTCGATGCTCAAAACAGGCTTTGTCCTGCTGGAATATATGTTGTGTATGTCGAGTTATTCAATCTCGAAGGCAAGAAGATTGTCGAAAAGCATGTTGTTTCAATAAATTCGCGGATAGACTAAATTGTTTTATTGGTGTCCGCTAAAAAACATGCAAACGTTATAAGTCAGTTGTTATCATACTCTTATATACGTATGCTGATTATAGGGCTTGTCATTCCGAAAACCAGATTGAACCTGCGATACGGAACGGGGAGCTGTGTGAAATC
>JAFZLK010000060.1 GCA_017551515.1 Bacteroidales bacterium
AAAAGTCTTCATTCAAGACTTTTTAAAGGCACATAATCCACTGAAAAACAAATAGTTCAAGCACTTATTAGGTCTCTTTTTGACTATTATAGCTTTTTAAAGGCCTTTTCAGGTCTCTTTTTGACTATTACACCAAAATTCCATTGGTTGTAATCATTGTCAACACTACGGTCTTCTGAGTTTTTGTCTGCTCAATAAATGTCAATCGGCAATGTCTGGCTGCTGTTTTTTGTTACTCAAACAGCACCTTTAAATCCGATTTGAAGAAATTTTCTAATGACAGACCGCCTTCTCCGACTACCATTGTGCGATATGGGTGGAATCGTTCTTCAAATGCATGAAGACCAGCGGTATCTTTTTCGCTGTTACTTTTTACTTCTATTGCTACTATGCGGCTGTTTTTTGCAAGAACAAAGTCAACTTCAAGGTTTTCTTCTCGCCAGTAGAACACATCAAAATTGTTGATATATGCGCAGTTGAGTATGTGAGCACCTGCTGCCGATTCTACAAATCTTCCCCAAATGCGATGGTCTTGCCGTGCGGAAGAAAAATCATGCTCTGAATACAGGCTCATCAAGGCATTGTTAAACACTTGATATTTCGGAACTGATGCACGGCGACGGGCTTGGTCTAATGTATATTTTTGAAGTCCACATACCATACCGCTTTGTTTTAATAGATTCAGGTAATTTGTAATTGTTGTAGTGTTACCGGCATCCTGCAACTGTCCAATCATTTTTGTGAGCGACAGTAATTGCCCTGAGTATGCAGAACTTAGTTCCATAGTCTGCCGTAGTAATGACGGTTTGCTTATAGGAGTGTCAATCAAAATGTCGTTATTGATTGTCGCATCAATAATTGAACTTCTTATGTATTCGTGCCAACGGTCAAGATCTTGACGTAGGTCGGCAGCACCCGGGTATCCTCCGAAATATATGTACTCGTCCATGGTCATTCCAAAGGCATCCTGCATTTCCTGATACGACCAATTTGGCATTCTGATAACTTCGAAACGGCCTTTCAAACTTTCCGACAAACCTTTTTCCAGCCTTACGCGCGATGACCCAAGCAGAATTACCTTGATATTCACATCGTTGAAAGTATCGGCATCCCATTCTTTCTTTACCGCTTCAGCCCAGTTGGCAATTTTCTGAACTTCATCAATCACCAATAACAGTTCCGTGAGTTTTTCCACCACCATCTTGTTACGCGCGGCCGTCCAACATTCATTTATCCAGTAGTTGCTCATTGCTGGAACATTGTCGGCGGCAAAATGCAACCACGGCATATCAGTACCCTTTAGCACCTGCTTTATAACAGTGGATTTACCAACTTGCCTAGGACCTTCCACTATTTGAAGGAACTTTCTTGGCTCTTTAATTCTTTCCGTAATTAATTCACAATAAGTACGTTGCATAGCATTCAAGAATTTTACTCAATAGACTGAGTAAATTTACTCAATGCATTGAGTGGTTTTGTTCACACCGCAAAATAATCGCTTTTATTTGATATATACAAGAAATAAATGAGATAAATTTACCTGTATCTATTTGTCGTTTTGGATTTGCAACCTTTAGCTCGCTGCTTACAGCAGCAACCTTCAGCTCACTGCCCAATGGCAGTAATCCAACACGCCTGAATATCAGCATTTGTAATGACTGCTGTTTTAGTTGTATAGCATCATTTTAGATATTTTGCAGACATTATTGAAAAAAATATTTAATTTTGCGAATGAAATTAGTCGGTAACTATGGAAAGGACAAAAGTCATAGAGAATATAAAGCAAGTTGCGAAGGAAACTTTACCACCAAGCAGTTCCTTGATACTGTATGGTTCAAGGGCAAGAGGCGACTACAAAGATGACAGCGATTGGGACTTGCTTATATTGCTAGACAAGCCGGAATTGTCTGATAGTGACTACGATGATGTATCTTTCCCATTTACTTTGCTTGGCTGGAATATTGGAGAACTTATCAGTCCGCAGATGTACACCAAAAAGGAATGGGATTCAATTTCATTTCTGCCTTTCTACAAAAATGTTGAACAGGACAAAATCGTATTAGTATGAGTTTAAGCGATGAAGAAAAGGAAATTGCTCCAATGATTGAACCGACACGACTAATGATTGAGAAAATTGAAAAGTATATAGAAGGACAAGGCTATTAGGCTTAAATATTTCTCCTTATTTTTCATCCCCTCCTAAACTCCAACGGACTTATCCCCTCGTGCCTACGGAAAAATGTTCCAAAATGCGATTGGTTCTTGAAACCAAGTCGGTCGCAAATTTCACGGACCGTCAGAGTGGTACTGCGCAACAGCCACTTCGATTGAGAAATAAGATTGTAGTTAATGCAATTGCCAGCGCTCATACCTGTAACCTGCTTCACCAGATTGGCAATGTACTTGGGCGTTAGGCACAACTCATCCGCATACCAGTCAATACTGTGATGTTCGTGGCAATGTTGCTCCACCAAGGCTAGAAACCGTCCGACCAGTTCCTCGGAACGCGAAAGCGTATAAAGTTTTTGGAACGAAGTATCGTACAAACCATATATGAAATATGCCATAGAACGGACAAGGTTTAACGCAACATCACGCGCATTGGAAACATCTGGCGTCTGCAAAACCTCGCGCAACAAGTCAAAATAGCGCATTGCAACCTGCATTTGAGGTTCCAACATTGGAAAAATTGGTCGCATATATGCCCTTATGTGTGCCTCGCCCGATAAGTTAAGATGCAAATCCTCAGCAAATTGCGGAGAATATGACAAAATGTACTGCACCATATCATCGCTCGATTCCAAAACCTTTATGGGCTGATAGATAAGCACAGACGAAAAACAAGGCGCTTCAATCGCATATTCTTGATGATTGATAAGCGCAGTAATCTTTCCTCTCACATGTAGGTTGAACGCATATTCAGCCGTCTGAAAATGCTCTGGCAATTGCGACACATTTCCACTTATCATCATTATTCTCAAGTCGTTACCAAAACTACATCGCCAATCAATATTATCTATCTCGCGAACAATAGAGATTTCTTCAAGTGGTGTTTTATCAAGCATTTTAGTGTTCAATAGTTAAGAATGCAAAATTAGTATTTATTTTTTGTCATAGAAAAGTAAAAATAGACAATAGAACAAGAAAAGTTCATCACTAAGCAAAAAAATATGGAAATTAGAACAATATTCTCACCTATCAGATAATGCCTACAAAACCGTAATGCTGTACTTTTGTAGAGTTATATTTATATTGAAACATGAAAAGATTTTTGACTTTTTCGCTATTGGTACTGATGTGCATTTTCTCTATGGCACAAACAGTTACATTCTCAGGTCGTGATAAAAACAACAATTATGTAGAACTTGACCGCGTAGTCATCACAAACTACACACAGGGCTGGCAGGAAACAATTTTCTATCCAGACACAACCATTTCAATTCAAGATTTCAGTGACGTTGATGATTTTACTGAGCAAGGCAGATGCTACCTGTCGCAGAATTATCCTAATCCATTCGCCACAAGCACCGATGTAAACCTCACAGTGGAAAACGATGGAATGGTAACATTGGTAATTGCAGATGTCAATGGTCGTGCAAGAGCCACAAAAACACAATTCTTGGAATCTGGCACACACCAATTCCATGTATCTATAGCTGACAAAGGAACCTACCTTATGATTGCACAGCAAAACAATAATATAGCATCTATCAAGATGATATGCAGCGATAACGGAAATGTTGAACGAATTGAATATAAAGGTTCTGTAGAGACGGAAAACATTCCGCCGATACAGACAAAATCACGCAAAAGACACGGCGATTTGATGGAATATATCGGCTATGCCACCATTAACGGAACAGAAATGATGTCGCAACGTATACTGCAAAAACAAGAAGATTCGCAGACAATCGCATTGCAGATTACAGAGAAATACGAAAGTAAAGCCGTTTCTGCAAAAAGTTCCGATGATTTCCGCGTTGCACTTTCATTAAGTCCATTCTCTCTAAACCAGTTTGAAGACGGATATACATTCACAATTGGTGACAAAACGGCAACAACGCCAGAAGAATTGCAGGCAATCTACCGCGAACTCGGTTCGACCGAAATGTACGTCCGCATTGCCACCAAACGCCACGTAACTGCGGATAACACGGTTGACGGAGTGGAAGACGAAAACGCCAATGTCCATACTTTTGACCAAGGAATAAGACTTTGCCAGATTGCGGCAGCATTGGACATTCCTATCAATCCAGAAATCATGTGCGCTTACACCTATATGGATATGGACAAGCAACAGGCACCGCGCTTCGATGGATATCCGGAGATTTACGCTTTGCAAAACGGCAAGGAATGGTCGCAACTGACACTTGATGAAATATGCACGGTGCTTGAAGCGTACGGAGAATTTGTTGCGGATTCCATTCTTGCAACTGGCTGCACCGTAAACAACTGGAACCTAGGCAACGAAGCCAACTTCGGTTTTGCAGGAATTAGCATGGGATTGGAAACCGCTGTGAACCCGAAACTGAAAAAGGCAAAGAAAATAAAGAGATACTTGGCTCCAACATTTTCGCGCGGATGGCTTAAGAGAAATGTTTGGCAGTACGATGCAGAAGCATACGCAGCCGTGAAACGCGGTATTTTAAAAGCATACGAAAAATTAGGAATCGATACATCAAATGTAAAATTCTCCACTCACATCGCAACGGTTGTTTTCCCTCCAAAATGCAGTGCCATGTTCTTTAACTACATGAAAGAGAAAGGATATGCGATGGAAACGGCAGGAATCAGTTACTATCCAAGCGCACCGTCGATGTCGGCAAACAAGAAAAAACTTTTGAAAAAGACCGTTACCAAGATTAACGAAAAATGCAACCTCAATGTTTTCATCGGTGAATTTTCGTACCCGTCAGGCAAGATGGACGGACCATTCGCTGGCTGGAACAAAAGGGTAAGAGGCTACAAGCACAACCAGCAGGGACAAGCTGACATATATTCCGATGTAATTTCGTGGGGAAAGACTCACGGCATGGCTGGAATCCGCTACTGGGCTCCCGATTACGAAGGCTGGTACGCCATGTCAATGTTTGAATTCGCCAACAAAAAAGGTACAGCAAAAAACATTCTTGAAAACCATAAGGAAATTATCGGGAAATAAGGTCATAATTTGAAAAGTTATAATGATAGAGTGGCAACCAAATGACTTGCTGCTCTATTTTTTGCTGCAAATATTGTTTTATTGTCCATTCGGATTTGCAATCCGAATGTGTTGAATATAAGGATTTTCAATCCGCACAAAAGCAACAATCGCATTACAAATGCTAATTTTCGCATGTTCCAAATTGTAAAAAAGAAACAACCATAAACAAGCGTATCACAACCTTACAATAAAAGCATTCGTAAAAAACTTCAAAAAAAGTCAACATAAAACATCATCAATACGAATTTATTTCCTAATTTTGGCATTTGTCTATAATTGTGTTTTTATGAAACGACTTTTAATAACGATTACTGCGATAATATTGTCGATACAGGCATTCTCGCAAATGGTACCAAACCAATTTACAGAAACTGTAACACTTACCGATTATGATGGGATTACGTATAATATCAATTCCCTGCTTGGTGATGGCAAATATATTGTTTTCGACTTTTTCTATACGACTTGTCACTATTGTCAAGAAGAAACGCCTGAACTTTCAAACCTATATACACAAATGGGATGCAACAGTGCCGATGTAATTGTCATTGGCATAGAGATTACCGAACACGATGCTTCTCATGACATTGAGTGGTATATGAGAGAATTCGGTGCTATCTATCCAATAGCGCCATTGGCAAACAACCCGATAAATGAGACACTTGCTAACAACTGGGAAATAGAAGGCACGCCAACTTACGTACTAATCCAGCCGAATAGATCTATGAATGAAATGGACAGACCTGTCAGTTCCGGTCAACTTACTGCTGTAGGTGCACACGAAAGCGCTTGCCCCGACAATATGCCAGTAGCCGATTTTGTAGCCAACAGAACCCGTATTCCAGCCGGAGAAACAATAACATTCACCAATCGTTCGCAACGTTCAACCGCATGGTCATGGTCATTTCCTGGCGGCGAACCATCTAGTTCAACCGCCGAAAATCCAGAACCTATAACATATAACAATACAGGCACATACACAGTATCACTTACTGCAAGAAACAGACAAGGTAACGAAGACACTAAAACACGTGTCAGCTACATTGAGGTTGTTGCCCCACCAACAGAAGCACCTACCGCATACTTCGCTGCCAACCAAGTTACTGTAATTGCTGGAAATACAATAAATTTCACAGACCTCTCACGAGGAGAACCATGGACGTGGATATGGACTTTCGAAGGGGCTCAGCCGACAACTTCAAACGAACAACATCCGCAAAACATCAGGTACAACAATATTGGCTCATTCAATGTGACACTTATTGTACAAAATACACTAGGCGCCGACACTCTTATGCTTGAAAACTATATACATGTAATACCATCAATCGGTGACGCTGTACCAAAGGCAAAATTCACATGCGCAAACAGACTTATAAAAGTAAATACACCAGTGAATTTCGAAGACCAATCCGAAGGATACCCAATGTTCTGGTCTTGGGAATTTGAAGGCGGCACACCTGCAACTTCCGAATTCCAAATTTTACCAGAAGGTGTAATTTATGAACATTCCGGCGTTTTCGATGTCACACTTGCCGTTTCCAACCCTAATGGTGGTAACGTTCTTACAAAACATGAATACATGGTAGTCTATGAAAATTATGTGGGCTCATACTGCGACACACTTTGCAACCTCAATGATGACGAAATTCCAATAAAACTTGGAGCTCACGGTCTAGAAGGCTATCTCGGTGGACACAACAGCGATGGCATATCCATATATGCCGACAAATTCGAATACTACACATTCAACGAAATTTCATCACTCATCGTCCCTATTATGAAACTGGAATACAGCAATCCAAATGCATACATCACATTTATAACTTGGGACGGAAACGACCCTGTACCGACAACCATACTTTCTGAACAAAAAGTTTACCTTAGGGACTTAAGCGAAAACTACTATCAGAAAATTAATTTTACAGAACCACTCAAAGTAGATGGTCCGTTCTACCTCGGATATTCAATTGAATACGGAAACGGAACCGACATCGTAATTGGTCTGTCACATAACAGAGGCTATGGTCATCAAAGCACACTCTTCGTTTTTAAGGACGATGTTTGGCAAAAAGTTTCCGATGCTTACGATGGCATAACAACATCTACTGGAATAAAAGTAACATCATGCCTCGTCGGTATCGACGACCCAGAATTCACCAACAATGTAGGAATCTACCCAAACCCATGCAGAAACATGCTTAACATTGAAAATGAATACGGATTCGAGAAAGACGACTTCATTGAGATTTTTGACAACCTCGGCAGACTTGTCTATTCAAACGACAAACTCAGCGGCAACACCATTGAAATAAACACAACAAACCTACCCAACGGAACATACATCACAAGAATGTTCACTCAGGGAAAAATCGCCGTACAAAAGTTTGAAAAACTTGACTAAGCTCAACTCCTATACAAATACAAAACGGCAGCATTTACATGTTGCCGTTTTCGTTTCACAACAAACTAACATTCAGCATATTAACATCAATAATAGAATAAAAATTATTGGTGTCCGCTAAACCACCCATTAGGTCATTCCGTAAGACAAAGCGAACCGACTAAGGTACGTGTCGAGTGAGCCTGTCTGTACGGAACTCTTTCACGAAACGAAGTGAGTAATCTGTTCCACGACAATACGTTAGCAGATTCCGGACAACCGATTTCACACAGCTCCCCATTCCGTATCGCAGGTTCAATCTGGTTTTCGGAACCTTTAGCTCGCGATACGTAGTGAGCAATGACAAGCCCTATAATCAGCATA
>JAFZLK010000061.1 GCA_017551515.1 Bacteroidales bacterium
AACTGGAGCAAGACCGCAAGCACCAACGCAACGGAGGCAGTTCAATGAGAACTTTCCGTCTGGAGTTACCTGTCCAACTTCAATCTTGAGTTCGTTCTTCAATGCATCGAGAACCTTTTCTGCACCTCTTACATAGCAAGCGGTACCAAGGCACACATTGATTGGATGTTCGCCCTTAGGAGTCATAGTGAAGAAGCTGTAGAAGCTAACTACACCATAAACCTTAGCTACTGGAATCTGCAGGCATTCTGCGATGTATTCCTGTACTTCTGCTGGCAAGTATCCGAAATGACCCTGTGCCTTATGGAGAACATTGATCAATTCTCCCGGTTTGTTACCGAAGGAATCGCATATTTCCTTGATAACTTTTACATTACATTCTGACAATTTTATTGTAGCCATAATTTTTCCTCTCTTTAAATTTAACCTTCAAATTCTACCTTAGTTGATCTGTCGAAGTATTTGGTGTGCAGCTGTTCGTGTGACAGATGTCCGCATGGTTCACCGTAGTACTCCTTGTAGATTGCTATGATGTCTGGATTTTCGTGTGACTTACGAATTGGCTTGCCGGCATCTTCGCGGTATGTAGCTTCCATACGCTTGCGGATGATGTCGCTGTTGCCGTGGTGGTAAGGCTGATCCTATTTATATTTCCGTCTATACTCCGATGGCGAAATTCCTTCTTGGCGTTTGAAAAACTGTCCGAAAGCCGACTGATCGGGGAAACCAAAGCGGTCGGCAATTTGTTGGTGAGTCAACTCGCTGGTTAGCAATGCGTTTTTGATTTCGCCAATAAGGGACTGGTTGATTAAGTCTTTGGGCGTTTGTTCTGTTTCGTCTTTGCATAATTTGGAAAGGTAACGCTCTGATATGCAGAGTTTTTTCGCATAGAACGAAACGCTCTTATGTCCCATCATTATATTTTCGCTTACCAATTCAAAGAAATGGTTCAAAAGCATTCGGGGACGCTTGCTGTTGTCGTATTGCTGAGGTTTCGTTGCGTCATCGGCTGCATTGTATAATGCAAGTAGCAGGTTGACAAGGCTTGCAACGACCATTTTGTGTCGAGCAACAAGAGGTTTTTGTTGAATAATAGTCAGCAATGATTCGTAATCCATTGACATAATTTTGCCGAATGGCTCGTCTAATTCCTTGTTTGCCCAGAATATAGTTTCCAATGAACCAAAATCGGCTTCCGCACCGAGCAATGAATACACGACATTCATCAATTGTTCGTTGAAAACCAACACATCTAATTGCATATTGCGACTTGACGACACCACACGGAACGATGCGCCTTCCTGCACAGCAAAAACTGTATCGTTTGCCACTTTGTGTTTTTCATTCTCAAACAGTACTCGCGCACTGCCATTTTGCATTCGGCACAGCCAAAACTCGTTGATGTTGTCCTTTATAATTTCTGATGAATGGTTATAACGGAGAATTTTGTAGTTTTCCATACGCAAATTATTAATTGACAAGGACAAAATTACAACAAATTTAACAAACATTTTTCGTTTATTCCGAAAATATACACTATTGGTTCGCTTTTATACACTTATCGCTTTGCGGTGAAATCTATTTTTGCCCTGTATATTTTTACGGAAAATGAAATACAAACTTTTAATAATGTCTGCATTTATATTGTTGATGCTTGGTTCGTGTAACGAGGCGGAACAGGAAGAGCAAGCCGAATTGGAAAACTATGAACTTTTCATTGTAGATGCGCAGGACTATACCATAAATACAGAATATCCAGCATCAATAAAGGGAAATCAGGACATACGCATTATCCCCCGTGTGGAAGGCTATCTGCTGGGCGTATATGTGAAAGAGGGCGACCTAGTGAAAGCTGGGCAACTTCTTTTCCGCATTGACGATGCCACATATCGCGCCGCTATGGAATCGGCAAATGCTAATGTGCAGATGATGACGGCGGCATTGGGCAAAACACAACTTGAATACGATGGCAAAAAGACTTTGCATGACAAGAAAATAATTTCCGATTTCGAACTTTCGCTTGCTGAAAGTGATTTGAGCGTGGCTAAAGCCAATCTCGCGGCAGCAAAGGCGGCTCTCACATCTGCAAGCAACGACTTGAGTTATACCGAAATTCGCAGTCCGTCGGATGGCGTAATTGGCAAGATTCCATATCGCAAAGGCGATTTGGTCGGTCCGACAATGCAAGACGGACTTACAATTGTTGCCGACAACCAGCAGATGCGCGTGTATTTTTCGATGACGGAAAATAGGGTTATGGAATACATTTCGGAATACAAAAGCCTTGACGAAGCGGTAAAAAATATGCCCGAATTAAAACTTATGCTTCCAAACGGCAGATTTTACGAGCAAACAGGGCATGTAGAAAGCATTAGTGGAGTTATTGACGAGCAGACGGGAGCGGTTTCGGTTTGTGCTAAATTCGACAATGCCTGCGGAATGCTATTGAGCGGAGGTACGGGCAAAATTGTTATGCCAACCGCTCTTGTGGGAGCAATAGTCATACCGCAGGAGGCTACCTATAATATACAAGACAAGGTATATGTGATGAAAGTGGTTGACGGCAAGGCTGTCTCTACTATGATTAAAGTGGAAAATCTGACCGATGGCAAGTCGTATGTTGTGACCGATGGGCTGAATGTCGGTGATGTGATTATTGCCAAGGGCGCAGGATTTGTGAGAGAAGGAACGATGGTAGTCGCGCAATGCCTTGCGCGATAAACTAACAATGTGTTTTTTTTTTGAAAATTATGAATGTCAAGACCTTTATAGACCGACCGTTGCTTTCAATCGTCATCAGTGTTTTCATTGTGGCGCTGGGTGCGATTTCGCTCACGACCTTGCCGGTGGAAAAGTATCCCGACATTGCCCCGCCTGCAATCTATGTGTGGGCTTCGTATCCGGGTGCAAATGCCGAAACTGTAAACAAAAGCGTTGTCAGACCGTTGGAAGAAGCCATAAACGGTGAGGAAGGCATGACTTATATGAACTCGTCGGCAAGCAACGGCGAAGCGAGCATTACGATTTTTTTCGAGCAGGGTACCAATGCCGATATGGCTGCGGTTTATGTGCAGAACCGTGTAATTCAAGCGCAAGCACAATTGCCCGCCGAGGTGCTTCAACTTGGCATTTCCACCGAAAAGCAGCAGCCCGGACAACTGAGAATCATAGCATTGGAAAGTCCAAACGGCACTTACGATGAAAATTTCCTTAGCAATTACTTCTATAATAATCTCAGACCAGCCATCATGCGCATAAACGGTGTGGGCAAGGTGGAAGTGTGGGGCGCTCAGTACGCCCTGCGCATCTGGCTGAAACCCGATGTGATGGCTCGCCACGCTTTGATGCCAAGCGACATCAGCGCGGTTTTGGCGGAACAAAACATTGAAGTGTCGGTGGGAGCATTGGGCGAAAATTCCGAAAATGTTTTCCAGTATTCTTTGCGTTATAGTGGACGGAAAACCGAGATTGCAGAATTCGAAAACTTGGTTGTCGCATCGTTGCCTACAGGCGAAGAACTACACCTGAAAGATGTTGCCGACATCGAACTCGGGCAGTCGGACTATGCTTTCACCAATACAATAAACGGACATCCCGGCGTTATGGGTTCCATACATCAGATTGCTGGTTCGAATGCGACAAAAATCAACCTTGAAATAGACAAATTGATTGAAGAAACTGAAAAGACATTGCCCAAAGATATTAGAATTGTCACTTTTGATAACACCAACGACTTTCTTTTTGCATCTATCCGTGAGGTTGTGTTGACACTTGTAATCGCAATTCTGCTGGTGCTTGTCGTGGTATTTTTCTTCCTACAGGACTTCCGTGCCACTCTTATTCCTGCCATCGGAATTGTAGTCTCGCTGATTGGCACATTTGCCTTTATGAAAGTTTTTGGCTTTTCAATCAACCTGTTGACACTCTTTGCATTGGTTCTTGTAATCGGAACGGTTGTAGATGATTCCATTGTGGTTGTCGAGGCTGTGAAAGCCAATTTTGAATCTGGTTGCACATCGGCAAAAAAGGCGTCAGTCGATGCTATGAAAGGATTGTCGGTGACATTGTTTACCACCACTTTGGTATTTATGGTAATCTTCATTCCTGTTTCGTTCATGGGTGGTACAACTGGTATATTTTTCAGGCAGTTCGGGCTTACGATGGCTGTTGCCGTAGGCATTTCGTTTGTCAATGCGCTTACGCTGTCGCCAGCATTGTGCGCACTAATCCTAAAGCCGACAGGCGATAATGGTCGTTCCTTTACATCATTTGTAAGAAAAGTTTACGAGGTTACATTCAAGTCGCTGATGAAGAATTACGGAAGCATTGTGCTGTTTTTTATCAAGCGCAAGTGGATAATGGTTGGTTGCATCGCTATTGCTGTTGCTATAATGGTCATTTTGTTCATGGTTGTGCCGACAGGTTTTGTACCTTCGGAGGATATGGGAACATTGTTTGTGGAAATTAATGCACCAGCAGGGTATTCTATGGATAAAACGCGAACAATTATGAACCGTGTCTGCAACAAAATTCAGGAATTGCCTGCTGTCGAATCGGTTGGTGGTGTTGTAGGTGTTGGCTCGGGAAGCAACGGTGCAGAGGTTTTTGTACAATTGAAACCTTGGAACGAGCGCAATGGATACGAAAATTCGTCGGCAGGAGTAATGGAGCAGATAGATGAATTGCTGGTGCAGGAAACCGAGGCGCAGTCGTTTGTGATGGAACCCGGCATGATTGAAGGATATGGCGGAGGCGGTGGTTTTGAATTTTCTGTTCAAGACCGTAAAGGTTCGGATATACAAACATTAAAGCAGATTACAGACAATTTTGTCGAAAAACTAGCAGAAAGGCCTGAAATAGGTGATATATATTCCAATTTTGATGTCAATTATCCGCAATATCGCGTAGATGTTGATGTTTCGCGTTGCAAAAAAGCGGGGATTTCTCCGGCTACCATATTAAATGAAATGGGTTCGTATCTGGGGGGCGACTACATCTCCAACTTCAACAAATACAATCAAAACTACCAAGTTACTCTACAACTTCGCCCCTCAGACCGTTCCCGCCCCGAATCTCTGGAGCAACTTTTTGTCCGTTCCGAAAGCGGTGCCATGTTGCCAATCACTCAGTTCGTTACACTTACAAAGGAATATATGCCACAGACATTAAGCAGTTTCAACATGTTCCGTTGCATTGATGTGTCGGGCAATGTTGCGGAAGGTAGCAGTACTGGCAGTGCAATCAATGCCATTCGTGAAGTTGCCGAAAAGGAGTTGCCAGTTGGATACAGCATGGAGTTCAGCGGTATAACCCTTGAAGAAAGTAAGATTGGAAACAATGTGATTATAATTCTAATTATCAGCATATTGTTTGTTTATTTGGTAATGGTTGCCTTGTACGAAAGTCTGTTTATTCCTTTGTCGGTAATGTTGTCGGTGCCGTTTGGTTTGGTGGGAAGTCTGCTTTTTGCGAAGATTTTCGGAATTGAGAACAACATCTATATGCAAATCGGCCTTATAATGTTAGTCGGATTGTTATCGAAAACTGCGATTTTGATTACCGAGTATGCATCTAAATGCCGTAGGGATGGACTTTCAATCAGGCAATCGGCATTACAAGGTGCCAAAATGCGTCTGCGTCCGATTTTGATGACTTCTTTAACCATGATTTTCGGAATGTTGCCACTGATGTTTGCATCTGGAGCAGGAGCAAACGGCAGTCAAACCATTGGTTTTTGCGTAGTAGGCGGGATGTTGTTTGGAACGCTTGGATTGTTATTTGTTGTACCAGCCTTGTTTGTGGTGTTTGAGAGGTTGCAGGAGAAGTTTAAGAATGTTGAAAATATTGAGAAACAATAGTTTATTATCCGATAACTAAAGAAAATCACAAGCCAAGTGCGTTGGCTATGAGCATAGCTTGCGCTCATCGCGTAGCAACTCTGCATAATACCATGCTTTTGCCTTTGCCTCAAATTCTTCGCGACTGGGAGTCCCCTTTTCGCCATACTTTTCTGCCAAATGCTGTGAACCAGTTTTAAGTTCTGCCAGTTTCTTTCCGTTAAGTTTTGTCATTTTCTTGTCCTCAATCTTTACTATTTGACATATAAAAATCTAAACTTGTATTATTTTCTTCATTGTTGTATCCGTAAATGTTCTCCATATTTCTAATTGAATAGGTCTATATTTTGGAAATAACTGTTTTACAAATTCAATTTCGAATACCAATCTGAAATCATTAGGATCATTTTCTGGTTGTCCCTCTTTGCGAGTACCAATACGGGCTATCTTAATTAAGTAGAGGTCACGGATGCCTTTATGCTTAATATATGGCATGAAATAGTATAGTTTGTTTAGTGCCACTGTTGAAGGGAACTTCTTACCTGTATAATATATCTTTGCAGATTGGTCAAGATACATTTCCATGTTGTCTGATTTCACATAACTAATCAAAACATTTTTATCCAAATCTATTTCTGATACTTGTTCATTGTGTTTTTGTTTGGTCGGTTCTGGCAATGCATTCTCAACAATATTTTCAGGATATTGCATGAGCACATCAAAAAAGTTAAGCTGTTTTATCCGTGCAACGGCCTTTTTTATCTCATTTTTTTCTTCTGGCGCAGCTTTTTCTAATGTTTCGCGATTTAATCTGCGTCCCATAAGTTTGTACCATATTGAGCGAGCCATTTTGGTTTCTCTTTCAGAGAATCCCATACCATTTTGAAGTAGTTCCTTGTCTGTAAAATCAAGGATCTCGTCTGCTGTTTTCTTTTCTCGTACCATCCGATCTACATATTCAAACAACTTGGCATTTTCTTCACGATATGGCAGATAAATACCTTCCACTTCGCTGGGCATTAATTCCAGAACACCGCCACCAAAGTTTCGTCCAAGAATTTCAGCAAAAGCGAAAGATATGGAATTGTAATAACTAACTACAAATGCTTTATGGTTTACTCCCTCATTAATGAATACACGGTGCATTGTATCTGTTGTATATGCTTTTGCTTCGTTTAGAACAAATTTAGGATATAGATTGTTGCGACGAAGGAAAAGTGCATCGGATAATTTGATAGATGGTATGACATACCAGTCATCTCTGATACTTGTCTTATATCCTTTGTTGATGCCTTGTTGTTCTCCGCTTTCAATGTATGCTTTTACTCCTTCATTACCAATCTCTTTCGCATTTGGCGGAAATACAAGTAGATTTGCTTTGGCTCCGATAGTTAGGTTGCGTTTCCAATCTTCAGTCGTAAAACAAATGCTATTTACCTGAACGCTTCTGCCTACCATTGGACGTGCATATTCTTGTAATTGATACATACTCACAACATTTTGCGGTACTGTAAAATAGCCATTAGAACCTGTTGTGATACCAACTTCTACGTTAGCGAAATTTCCAATCTTTGGCATATATGCACGGCGTACTTTCGCAAGAAATTCAAGTTCTTCCTTGTCTAAAAAATAATATGTCCACTTGTCAGTATGGAAATCTATTTGCTTTGTAGGGAAGTTAAGGCGATGCGGATCAAGATTTTTTAATCCATCTGCATCTTTAACCTCAATATGTTCTATCAAGTGTTCGTTTGTTCCATTCTTGTCGCAAAGTAACAAGACAACTTCTTGCTGGATTTCCTCAAACACTAAATTTTCAAAAGAAATGATATTAATTTTGTTGAAGAATTGTGAAAGGTACTTGCGAAGTTGCTGAGCATACGTCACTTGTAGTAATTCAGATGGAACGACAAAGCCTATCTTACCTCTTTCTTTCAACAACAAACAGCTTCCTATGATAAATGTAACCCAAGCATTTGTTAATTTTGAACGTTTCAATCCTGCGTTATTGAATATTTTGCTTGCTAACTCTTGCTGGCATTCATCATAATACTGGTAACGTATAAAAGGTGGATTGCCAACAATGAGACTAAACCTCTGTTCGCTTTCTAAACAAAAAGAATGAAAGTCGGCATTTATAACCTTTGTATTATGTAGTCCTATAGCGCGTGCTTTCTCTGCTTCTACCTTCTCATATTCTATGGCAGTAACCCGATGAAAAGACATATCTTCATTTAGTATTTGCTCCAAAAACACACCATCACCACAACTAGGTTCCAATATGTCAGCATCGGTACAACCGTTTATACCCCATTGTAGTATAAATGAAGCGATAGTCGGTGGGGTATAATATGCTCCCCTTAATTTTTGCGCGGATGCGTCCTCAATCAGCTGCATATTGTTCTTTAATTATAGGTATTATATTATCGTATTTTTCCATATTATATAAAAGCATAATGTTGTCTTCCAACTGTTGTTTGAACAAATCAAACTGACGTTGCAAGACTATTAGTTTTCGCCTATCACCATGTTTTGCATATATCTCATCACCTGTCTTAATCAATTGTTTTTGTAATTCCGCTATACGATTATGAAAATTTATCTCTTCATTATTCTCAAAATCAATTTTACGAATAGGAAGTTGTTTCAATACCTTTGTTCCTCTTGCTATAAAACCACCTCTGAATATTTCCCCATATAGAGAACTAATCCATTCTATGTATTTGCTGTTTAGAATTGCCTGCAAATAATAAATTGAATATGGAGAATCTTCTGGCAATGATACCATACAATAGCCAGCCGTACCGCCCGATGACACAAATGTACTATAGCTATCAACTGCATATTTATCTCCAGTGGAAAGCACACCAACGATAATTTTTTCAGGTAAGTTACATGCATCAAGGCTTTGGTGTCTGCCATATTTGTGCCATTCGTCGGGTGTCGTCGGTTCTGGTTTTATGTCACGAGATTTTGCATTTAAGATGTATTTATGAGCCGTGAGATACATATATAGTTTAGGATAGTCTTTTTTGATGTCACTTAGAGGAATTATTTCCAATTTCCCATGTATGTTCTTTCTGTAAGGAAAGATAACACATGCATTTGGTTTGAATGTACGATATGTATTGAGAGCATCATTGCCACTTGATGTTTGAAAATAAGGTCTTGTTACCTCTTTTTCTATTTGCCATTCCTTATTATCCTTAATAAATGTATATACTCCATCCTTTTCTGATTTTGGTTGGAAAATATATACTTTGTTTGCACTGGTTTGTATTCCATTGAAAATATTGTCTTCTCCCGTTATGTTAGAAAGAGAGGTGCTGTTTGACAATATTGTGTTATAAGCATCTCTTAAATATTCAGGGAATAATGCCCATGTACCCTCCGAAATCTCATTATAATATTTAGTGTCTGTCGGCAGTAAATTCTTGTCTGCTAATTTCCATTTTTCCAGATTACTAACTTCATTATACGAGAATGTTAGATGTTTGGTTTTCTTTAAAATTAGCAGACATGTATAATTTGATTTGTCAGGAAATACTTGGCAAGCTCCAAAAACAGTAATGGCATCTAAGTTTTTTTGTGTTGTTATTATACGACGCAATTCTTGACCTGCTCCAACTTTCATAAATTTTAAAGGGATGATATACCCCAAGAATCCTTTTTCTTTCAACAAATTCATTGCTCGCTCAACAAACACGATGTATTTATCAAACTGTTTATATGCGCTTACGTATTTCTTCTTATATAATGGTAGTTCCTTTGGGGTGAATTTCTTTATTCCTTCAGTCGTTAAATATGGTGGATTGCCTATAATAGCATCGAAGCGGATGTTCCCAAAGTCAAATGGATTTATGCTTTTGGCATCCTCGTTAGTTATATCTTCGTTAGACAAAAGGCTATTACCAAAGAAAATGTTATTTTTCAAATCAGGCAAAATTGGATGCTCGTTCATTAGTGATACAGAATCTTCATTTTCTAACAATTTAAGTAACAGACCAAATTTACATGCTTCAGCAGCATTGAAGTCCTTATCCACTCCATAAATGCAATTTGTTAGCAGTCGTTTCTTTTCTGTAAATTTAAGTCTGTACGCATTCTCTCCAATTTGGACAAGTTTTGATGTGTCATACGAAATATAGTAGTCAATCAATATGTCGTTAAGTAACTGATATGCCTCCAGCAAGAAAGCACCAGATCCACAGGCAATGTCCGCAATCTTTATTTTCATAATTTCATGAGCAGACTTGTCTTTACATAAGGGCGAAATGGTTTTGCGAAGAATCTCACGAATGATGTATGTGGGAGTTGTTACAACATCGCGGTCTTCATTTTCTGGTTTTTTGACAATTTGCAACTCTCCATTCACTATTGCTAATTTTTCTGCAATGAAAATTTCGTAGATGCGACCTAAAATATCTGATGAGAACACACTGAACGAATACGGACTTTCTGGAAAATATAGATGGCGTATAATCGTCCAAAAAGCAGAACTGGCGTTACATATCACCTGATCGGAAAGTGTTTGTTCAAATAACCCAGAATTATAACGGATGTCTGCTTTTCTGAATTTGTCTAAAAGATTATTGAATTGCCCAGCATCGGCAATAGTTAATAATTCTTTATAGGTTTCTATATTTCTGTCTTCACAAACACGAAGGAAAAGGATCTTATTAATGTAGCTTTGTACTTCATCGCCAAGTAATTCTATGTCTATTGTAGGTTCTGCTGCAAGAATTTCCTTTCCCAACAACAATCGCCATTCATTAATTTGAGATAAAAATTGTCTGTCAACAGACCATTGCTTTAGGCGAACTTCTATGTCTTTCCATTCTTCATCAAATTGTCCAGAATAGACAGACTCTTTACCTAGTAAACGTTTAAGTTCCTCAAAATTCTCCTCATATTCCGTATAATGATATTTTTTGATGAGCGCAATATTGTTGGTGTCTTTTTCTTCTACTTTAACAGAAGCATCATATATCATTAGATATTCGAAATTAGAAAGAACTGATATTTTCAGATTTGCCGTATAGCCATATCGTCTTACTTGACGAGCTGGGGCATCAACTTCATGAATATGCACACACGGTTTCTTGGCTTCAAGGAAAAATTTGCGTTCAGCAAATAGCCGAAATGTATAATCAGGTTTCTTTGTGTTTTCAGAAGCTCCATTTTTCAACGGTTCCTCCAATATTACTTCTCGCTCATTGGTAGTTTTTCCCGCTTTATTCTTTATGTCCCAACCAAGCAATTCAAATAGTGGATCAAGAAAATCACTGCGCAGTAATGTTTCATTGTAGCGTTCGGTTAGATAGTAGGTCCTATTTGACTCGTAACGTTCAATAAGTTTGTGTATGTCTTGATTACTATATTCCTTTATCATAAAAAGTGGCGTTTTTTGTTGTTTTATTGGGTACTGAGACAGCCATATCCATAATATTATTTCATTTCGGTGCAAATTTAACTAAAACCACATTCTTATCTATATAAACTTATTAACAATATCAATGGGCAATATTTTTACATCCAACCTATATTCCTAAAATATACAACACTATTCCCAATTTGTTTATCGGCAGAATGTGATATTTATTGATTTTTGCAAAAGGAAATAATGTTTTATGAAGAAGTGTATTGTATTCATATTATGTCTAATGTTGCTGATGTCGGATTGTTTCGCACAGAAAACTAGTGAAAATGCCGAAGTGCAGAATGGACAGGAAAATTCAACTTGGCAACAAATCTTTCCCGACCCACTGCTTCAAAACTATATAACCGAGGCTTTGGATTCCAATAGTGACTTGCGGATAGCACAACTTGCCTTGGAACAGTCGGAAGCTATGATGAAATCGGTGAAACTTACATATTTGCCAAGTTTTTCATTTGCACCGTCCGCATCTGTTTCAAAAGCTCAAAGTACGCCGACAACATTTACATACGAACTGCCAATCACAATGAACTGGGAACTGAATTTTGGTGGAAAACAGCACCACCAGAAAGAAATGGCAAAACTGCAGTTGCAAAAGGATGCCGAACAGTTGAAATATGCGCAGATTCAGATAATTGCAGAATTGGCAAACGCATACTACACTCTAATAATGCTCGATAAGCAATATGCGGTTACTTTGGAGGGAATAGAGATTCAGAAGGAAAATCTGCGTGTGCTTCGTGCTTTGCAGGAAGTTGGACAGCAGAGCGAAGCAGCTGTAAATCAGGCGGAAGCATCTTATCAGGGCGTTGTCGCATCATTGGCGATGCTCGAAGCGCAGATTTTAAAGGCAGAGACTGCCATCTGCTTGATTATCAATCGCCGCCCGGAACATATTAGTCGAACTTCATTTGAAGAAGCAAAAGGCATAATTATGAATGTAGAGCGACCCATTCCACTTGAAACATTGTCATCACGCCCTGATGTGCTGGCGGCGGAATACGAACTTCGTTCATCGTTTAGCAATGTTAAAATTGCGAGGTCGGAATTTTATCCTACATTCACCATCAGCGGAAGCGCGGGCTGGACAAACAACATAGGCGAAATCATAAACCCGGCCCAGCTTCTGCTTAATGCCATTGGAACGCTTGTGCAACCTTTGTTTGCCATGGGCAGACTTAAAGCCAACTTGAAAGTGGCAAAATTACAGCGAGAGCAGGCGCAAATCGCTTTCGAGAAGGCATTGTTGACTGCTGGTAGCGAAGTACGCAACGCTTTGGCAGATTGTCAGGCTTGCCGTGCACGAGAGGAAGCACGAACTTTGCAGGTTGAAGCAGCGCAAAAAGCTTACGAAAATAGTATTGAGCATAACCGTTACGCCAATACTACCTATCTTGAAGTGCTTGTCGCTCAAAGTGCTTGGCTTGATGCACAACTCCTGCAGACAGCCGACTGGCTCGAAATGCAACAGAGTTTCATCAATTTGTACAAGGCGATTTGTCCAAAATAGTTTATGTTAAGTAATTTTGCAACCTAAACGAAAAACATCATGTCACACCAAATTCAATTGTCCGACCATTTCAATTACGGCAAATTGCTGAGATTTACCGCGCCATCGATGGTGATGATGTTTTTCTCATCGATATATAGTGTTGTGGATGGTGTTTTTGTTTCCAATTTTGTTGGCAAAACGCCTTTCGCTGCCATAAATCTTATTATGCCGCTTCTAATGTTTCTCAGCATTGTCGGATTTATATTTGGTAGCGGTGGAAGTGCATTGATAGCCAAGACTATAGGCGAAAATGACAATGAAAAGGCAAATCGTATTTTTACAATGCTGGTTGTTGTGGGGGCATTGTCGGGAATTGTGCTCGGGGGAATTGGAGGCATACTTGTAAGACCAATTGCAGTTATCCTAGGTGCAAGCGGCAAATTACTGAATGATAGTGTGATATATGGACAGGTAGTTCTGTTTGCATTGCCGTTTGTCACCCTTCAGAATATGTTTCAGTCGCTTTTTGTAACCGCGGAACGCCCTAAAATTGGCTTGGCGGTAACGGTAATTTCTGGTTTGTTGAATATTCTTTTGGATGTGATTTTCATCAATATATGCGATTGGGGGCTAGTTGGTGCCGCATTTGCCACTGTTATCTCACAGGCTGTTGGCGGTCTGATACCTTTGGTTTACTTTATGACACCAAATACTTCGCTGTTGCAAATTGTAAAGCCAGTATTCGACTTCAAGGCTTTGGGACAGACTGTATTGAACGGAATGAGCGAATTCTTCTCAAATGTTTCGATGGCTTTTGTTTCTGCATTGTACAACTTCCAACTGATGAAATACATCGGTGAAGACGGTGTGGCTGCATACGGTGTTCTTATGTATATTACATTCATATTTTTCACCTTATTTATTGGTTTCAGTATGGGTTCGGCTCCGATAGTCAGTTACAACTATGGTGCGAAAAATGATGCAGAATTGAAGAATGTTTTTTTGAAAAGCGTGAATATCATTGCATTGATAAGCATAATACTTGTTGTCGCCACGCAGTTTCTGGCAAAACCTTTGGCTCTGCTGTTTGCCAGTCACGACCAGATAATGCAGGAACTTACCATAAAGGCATTTCGTATTTACAGCATCTCGTTTCTACTGGCGGGTTTCAACGGATACGCATCTGCGTTTTTCACGGCACTTAACAACGGTGTTGTTTCTACAATTCTGGCGACTGGTCGCACACTTGTATTTGAAACATTTGCCGTAATGGTACTGCCTTTGATATTTGGATTGGACGGCATTTGGATGTCAGCACTTTTGGCAGAAATAATGGCGTTGGTTCTAACGCTGGTATTCGTTGTAAAATTGAGAAAGAGGTATCGTTATTATTGATAATTGCTAATAAAAAAGCCACCCTTTCGAGTGGCTTTTTTGTTATAGCAGTGACTGAATTAGTTGTTGTATTCAGCCAAAACTTCCTTAACCTTTTCAGGAGTCATTCTGCCGTAGGTCTTTCCGCCGATGCTCATAACTGGAGCAAGACCGCAAGCACCAACGCAACGGAGGCAGTTCAATGAGAACTTTCCGTCTGGAGTTACCTGTCCAACTTCAATCTTGAGTTCGTTCTTCAATGCATCGAGAACCTTTTCTGCACCTCTTACATAGCAAGC
>JAFZLK010000062.1 GCA_017551515.1 Bacteroidales bacterium
AGGCGTGAAGTGCGAAGTGGTGAACAAGATTGCTGAAGGCCGCCCGAACGTTCTCGACATCATCCTGAACAAGCAGGTGAACCTCATCATCAATACGCCGTGGGCAAAGCGCGACGCCATCAAGGACGAAAGCGCTATCCGTAAGGCCGCCATCAAGTACAAGGTTCCCTACATCACGACCCTCGCCGGTGCGTACAACACCGTCAAGGGCATCGCCGCCGCAAGGAACGGCCACGGCGAAGTTAAATCTCTTCAGGAATACCACGCTTCTATTGAAGAAGTGTAGTACTAGTGTGTCATTCCCGCGAAGGCGGGAATCTCCCTTTTTAAAGAGGACTGCTTAACGGCAGTTCTCTTTTTTATTGTGGGGGAAGTCTCCCCCTCGCTTCAGCCCCGACCCGCCCTTATAATCACGCCCACTCATTCGAGTGGGCGTTTTATGTATTCCCCACCCAAGTCGGGTCTTCCGCTACCCCTTCTAGCGGGTGCTCAGACGCCGCACCCGCAACGCCCGGGCTTGTTTTCCTGTATTAACACGCCTCGTTCCCAATGTGGCATCCACCTTTTGTTCGAAATAAAGTATATTTCCTGCTGACATTGTTTTTAAGAGATTTGCTCTTATTCTCTCTTTTCGAAATCTGGTACATTTCAAAAACTAGCGAGAATAAGACGAACGCTCACGTCCCTATTGGGGCGTGGGTCGTTTGTGCTTATGCTAGTTATAGGTTTACCAGAGCCTCGAAAGGAGTAAGCACACTCGATTCCACGCCTTTTTTTGTGCGGATATAGTGCCTTGAATTTGAGCAATCTCCCAATGGAGATTCTTGAATGCCAAAATTTTTGACCGAAGATGAAGTGAGAGACTCTTGCAAGTTGTCCCTTGGTTTTGACAAGCCGGAGCCAAGTGTTAAGCAGGGAACAGGTCAATTGACGACTTTCAACAAGTTGGGTATCAAGGGCGACAACAACAAGCCCGATGGATGGTATTTGCCAGACAACAAGAACGATGTCGCCATCATCTTGGAAACCAAGAATAGCGAGGAAGATGTCGGTGCCAAGAAGTGCATTGACGAAATCAAGAAAAATTGTTCAGTTGTTTTGAATGCAGGGTGGACCAAGGTTGTTGGCATTCTCCACAACGGATATAAAACCCAGGGTTTCTTGAATAATCAACCGGTAGATCTTCCGAATGAAATTCAGAATAAGCAATACTATATTGATCTGGTTGATAATAGGGTAATCGACAAGGAAAAAATTTATACAGTCACGGCAAGAATCAACAACTGCCTTCATATAGATTTTGGCGTAAAGAATTTGTATCACCGAATGATTTTTACGGCTTGTGCGTTGGTTGCGGAAAGATACGGGGCAAAACTTGAGAATGTAAAGAATATGGGATACAATGTTTTCCGCAATCGGGTCTTTGACGTCCTTTCAAAATCCCTTGAGAAAGACAAGAAACAAAATTCCAAGATAAGCATTCTTCTTGATGTCTATTCTGAAATAAAGATGAATATACAAGAAAATCAAGAAGCGATAAATAGTTTTATTGACTGTATTTGCGAAATATATGATTGTATCAATTCGAACGAATGGCGCGGTGAAGATGTGATGGGCATATTCTTCAACGAGTTCAACAGATACAAACCGAAATCGGAAGCCGGACAGGTATTCACACCCGATCATATAACCTCGTTTATGTATCGGCTTCTTGATATCAAGGAAGGCGATTTTGTCGGTGATTTCTGTTGCGGGTCGGGAGCGTTCCTTGTCAAGAGCATGTCGAATATGATGAAATTGACGGGCGGCTATAATACGAACAAGGCGAAAGAAATTCGTCAGGAGCATTTATTCGGAATAGAATTTGACCGGGAAATATATGCTCTAGCCTGTGCGAACATGATGATTCACAAGGATGGCAAGACAAATCTTGAGCACATGGATGCAAGGAGTGATGAAGCTTGCGAATGGATAAAGTCTAAGCCAATCACGAAAGTGCTGATGAATCCGCCTTACGAAAATAAATACGGCTGCATAAAAATTGTTGAAAACGTCCTTGACAGTGTCAAAATCGGCACGGATTGTGCCTTCATATTGCCTGACAAGAAGCTTGAAAAGGTTTCCAAGGCAGCGGTCAAGCGTATTCTTTCGAATCATCGGTTGACAAAAATAATCAAGTTGCCGGAACCATTATTCTTTGGAATCGGAGTCACGACAAGCATCTTTGTTTTTAAGGCTGGGGAACCGCAAGACGGGAAGGAAATTTTTGGTTGCTATATGGAAGATGACGGACTTGAAACCGTAAAGAATCAAGGCCGTCACGATATAAGGAATAAGTGGCAGGCAAACGAAGACTATTGGATTGATAGTATCGGAAAACTCCGCGATACGAAATTCCATACCAATCAGTGGATTAATCCGAAAGAACGTCTTTCGTATCAGGTGCCGGAAAAGCCGTTCGAGATAAACGATATGGATTTCAGAAAGACGGCGATGGATTTTCTGTATTTCAAGATGAAAATTGATGCAAGAGAATTTGGAGAAAAACTGTTGGATGCGACATTGTATTCGAGCGAAATAAATCAGGATGAAAGCGGAGTGAACATCAGATTGAGAAAGGAGACGGACGATGAAAATTGATACGGCAAATTGGGAAAAGTTCTTAATCACGGACTGGTTTGATTTGTCCCTGCCTCAGGGCGACTTGCAGGTGAAAAAAGTAGAAGACGGCAAAGTTCCGTTGATTACCCCAAGCAATTCGAATAATGGTTTGTTAAAAAGAATCTCTGCGTTGAGTAAGAGTACAAAGTATTCCGCAAAGGCCCTGACGGTAGATATGTTCGGCAATGCCTATTATCAGGAAGAAGATTTTTTTGTGACTGCGCATGGGCATGTGAATGTACTTATACCCAAATTTGAAATAAACGAATATACAGGTAACTTTGTGGCTACTGTCATTAGGACATTGTTTTTGAAAAAATACGGGTTCTCGGAAATGTGTACGCAAAAGGTCCTGAAAAAGGAGTCTGTACCTCTTCCGGCAACATCAGATAGGAAACCCGACTGGGTGTATATGGAGTCCTATATGAAGCGGGTTATGGATGAATCTGAAAAGAGGATTGAATGCTTGAAAAAGGGGCTAGATTAGGAGAATGAACGCATAATTTGGAAAAATGTCTTGATTTTATGTTGTATAGAGCTATATTTAAAACATGAAGAATTTGTTAATCTGTATATCCGTTGTTGTATTGCTCTTTTTGGCAGCGTGTTCCTACGAAGAACGGGTGATAGACCGGTTTAATTCGGTTGAATTTGTGACGATGGTTGATGATACCACTGGGCTCCTTTTGGTGGAGTCTAATGAAAAAGTGGAATTTTATTCATCTTATGTATCAGGAATGGATGAAAAATACAGAGTTGTTGAAAGAAAATTTGTCTATATCGATATGCGTAAAGGGAAAGTTTACAAAGAATTTGATTTTCCGCTTCCAGAACCTATGAATTGGGCTGTTATCTCGGATTCCCTGCTTCTATTTTATTGGAGTTATGACAAAAACGGAAGGTCAGAATTAACTAAAGCCTCGGCGTGGAATTATCATTCTAATGTATTGGAAAATTGGTCTGTAGTTTCGCGAGAGACGCTTCCTACAAATGTAGTCAAAGGCGGTGCTTCAATAAGGAGTGATAATTCTTATGTACGTGAGGGGTATGCGAATTGGGGAAATGGTCAAATATCCATGGCTGAAAACGTAAATTATGGGTGCAGTGATGTGATGCAAGACGAAAGAGGACTCTATTGTTTGCAGATAAAGGATTGTAATATGATGGTTCTTGATAGTGAGGGGGATATTGTTGACTCTTTGTATGTTGGTGATGAACATTATGTGTTTTTTAAAGGCCGATATATCTATAATGGAAAAATATGGGGCTTGTATGATGGGGAGAATGTATCCTTACACTATTTGTATGATATTGAACATTCTGATTCCGGTAATCTAAAAATCACGGATGGATTTGGCAATAGTTTTATATACGAATCGGACAAATTGTAAATTTCATGTAAATTTGCAAGAAATGTTCTTTACAAATTTTATTTTTTTCTAAAATTTTACGTAGTTTTGCTATGTTAGGAGTAATAATGCGTCTAAATTACGTGTTAATATTTTTGTCTTTGACAGTATCTTTGTTTGCAAAGCCGATGGAGGCTTTGTCTGAATACAATGTTTTCTTGATTCATGGCGCCGGTTCTCGGTGGGGTGGGCTTGATTGTGACCTTGAGGGAAGAAAAGACTATCCTGAGGCGTGGAAATTTTTTCATGATGAAAAAAAAGATGATGAATCGGCTCGTTTAGATGGTCGTACAAAAGATGGAAAATCCTTGAGCGCAGCTACAGGAATGATTAAGGATTTGTATCCGTGGCTAAGAAATGATTTGTTTGAAGGCGATTATCCTGGGTTGATTTATTTTCAGCGGCCTTTCACAGATCCGGCAAATTCGCCAAGGAATAACGCCAATGAAATAGGAAAAAGAACCTGGATGGGACGAACGAATTGTTCGTCTCGTCGCTCTTTATTTGAGGAAGCTCAAGAAATTGATGCTGGTGGCCAAAATGCTTTGCGTGAAATTCGACATGACTCTTTAGATAGTTATAGAAAAATCCCGTCAAGAAACATCCTTATTTCCCATAGTATGGGTGGTGTTGCGTCTCGTGAATATGTGCAGGGAAACATTTATAATGATGATGTGGATAAAGTTGTAACTTTAGATAGTCCGCACGAAGGAACTGGCGCTTTGAATTTGTTGCTCTATTTAAGAGAAAATACAGATTGGGGCGAACAATTTGGAAAAAGTATTGCACAGACGGTCTTGTTGGAGTCCTTTGCGATAGCATCGTTTTTATTGGGGTTTGATGCAACGGCGTCAGCTCTGAGTATAATTGCTTTTGCTTTGCCGTTGGCAAGCAATATGCTTGTAGAACCGTCTTCGCAATTTGGCATTTTTGAAATATTGAATAAAGATGACGGTTATGATTACACCAAAGATGACTCTATAACTACCTATATTGATCCGAATTCAGGAAGGACGGATGGTATTCTTGTTTTGAAAGACAAACCTTACAAAGAGAATACTCCAATGTTTAGGCTTTTGTATGGAAAAAATGGCATGACTTTCACTGATCCATATCAAAATGTTTTTCATAGTTCTGGTTGGGATATTCCTGTTCCAGATGCTATAAGTATTCCTATTTGTAATGCTTGGACTTATTTGGCAGGAGATGGTAGTTTTGATGAACGAATTTACAATACTTTTGCTTCAATGACTTATGGATTTATTGCTGGTATAACAATGGAGGAGCAGGGAACTGCTTTAATTCCAAGTAAATCTGGGAGTGCTCATGAAACGGCTATTTTTAAGGATTCGAGAACTGATTTTAAGATACAATCATATAATGGGAATATCGTGCTCAGTTCGGATATGGATGATTATGACGATGACTTAGCAAAAGAAATTCTTCATGGAGTGGGCAATGTTGGTCTTACTGTTGGTATTGCAGGAGGTATCATTACTGGACTTGGAATAGCAGCTGCTGTACTTGAGGAAACATTATTTTGGAATCAGCCCGCGTTAAAAATTGCCAAAGCCGCAATGCTTGTTTCTGGTGGGATAGCTCTTGGTGCAGGAGCGCTTTTGGACGCTACTGGAGCTGCAGTGGTTGATCTGGATTATTCCCATCGTGCTCCCGTTAAATCTACATTCCAAAAGAAATGGCATGGCGCAGAGAATAAGTTTAATTTGGCTGTTGATGGTGCTTCGTCGAAAACTCCTTACTTGATGGAAGATTTTCTTTACGAAAAGCCGTATATTAACTTAGGCCTTTTCGTTGCAGATTCAGCCCTTCAAGCTATTGATCCGAATTGCTATTACGAAAAATCTCGGACAGAAAATAGGGCTGAATGTGAAATTGGTTTGTACGGAAAACGAGATTCCATTCTTGTTTCTGGCGATACTATTAAAGTTGATGGTTCTTTCCAGAAGAAGAAATACAATGAATATCAGCAAAAGCCGATTGAGTTTAAGACCGGTGCTGACTGGGATAAGATGGGTGTCAAGATTGACCGTTGGGAACGTGTGAGCGGAATTGATTCTAATGGTCTGGTGGCTCCGAATGAAGTTCCCATTCGTCACGTGGAACGTTACGAAGTTCCGCCGATTACTGTGACGGGCTATATCGAAAAATATTCTTTTGTTGTTGATGACCTGATGCCGCATCGTTTGCGTGAAATCTATATGAATTTCAACTTCCAGCAGGAACTTGTCTGGGAATGTGACGTGGAAAAGGATTCGACAGCAAATGATGCCTGCAAGGTCTATAAGAGAATTGCTGGTCAAAGTTGGCCGACTACTCCTCTGATGACTGTTCCGCATCCTGTGAAAAAAGATGGTCATTTTGATTTCGATGCAAGAAAATATTTTAATGGTTCTGATGACCTTTCTGTTATTCAGAAGGATAACCAGAATACGGTTATCGTGTCTGTAGTGAACAAGATAGGCCTTTCCAATACGCAGAGGTTCTATTATCTGTTTAAGGCAACTGAAGACCTTTTGGAATCTAGTTGGCCGCTGCCGAATGTCGTGGTGAATAAAATAGATGGTTTTGTCGGTAACGCAAGTGCCCTGGATTATCAGGGTTTTAGCATTGTCAGTGCGAAGGATTCTATTTTCCGTTGCGTGACTGCGAAGTGCGATTCCTCGGATTCGATTGCGTCATGGCATGCGATGACGAGTTCTCCTACTGCTGAAGGACTGAGATTCTCGTCAAGTCAAAAGGTTGATAGTCCGGCAGAAGGTGATTATCTTTGGGTTTTCAATGCGACAAGTTTTAATTCTACGGACAATTCGTCTGATAGCAGCGATATATATTTGGTTCCGTTTGTCGTGGATACTACGGCACCGAAGTTTACATTGACAACAGACAGCTATTGTGTGAATCCTGACAGTTCCGTGTTTATAGCCCGTGTAAAGGTCGATGGTAATGATTCCTTGACGACGAAAAACAGGGATGCCGCCGATATCCGGATTATGCAATGGACGCTTGAACGGAATGATGGAGGAACCTACAACAAGGTGTCTGATGCAAAATTGCCGTTCTTGTACGATGTTGTTTCGAAGGATTTCGCCGTAACTTGGGATGGAGTAAACAAAAACTCCTTGACGGATGGTGAATATCGTTTAAGGGCTGCTGCTATAGATTATGCTTTGCCGAACTTGACGGCCTACGGAGCGGTAAATAATCTCTTCGAAAAGGTTGTCAAACAGACTGCTAGTGAAATGGACTGGAATACAGTCGTTAATAACCACAAGTTGAATGTCGGTTCTGGTACGGTAAAATTTAGGGTTGATAAAACTGCGCCTACGTTGTCCAAATTTGATTTGGTTGCAGCCCCGATGGATTCGCAGAAGGTGTCTAGATATGCGTCTTTGCCGAAACTAGCCCGTCAGGATAATCAGTGCGTGTATGTGTCCAAGGATAGTCTCCTGAACATATCGTATTCCGTTCGTGAAGAATTGAATGGTCGTAGTGAAACGTCGGTCTTTATAAACTGGATGTTCAAACATATTCCCGACAGCAATGCCGTTGACCGTGCCGGAGATTCTGTGTGGCTTGACAATGACCAGGTTTTGGGAAGCTGGACCGAAAATACGGGACTTCTGTTGGAGGATGGTGAATATCGTGTACTTGCGGTCACTCGTGACGAGGCGAAGAATACTTCTGCCCCGATAGAGTCTAATCCGAAAAAATTGCTGATTGACCGAACTGCTCCGCAAATCGGGGGTCTAATAAGTACGGTTCCAGTCTATGACACGGCCTCTACAAAGCCGTTTGAATCTTCTATCAAGGTGTCTGAAAGCCTCGATGTTGCAGTCAACCGCACGGGAATGAAGTGTAGCTATAGGATTGTTGGTGGCGGCAATGAAAATCAGTGGCGTGAAATTACCGGTTCTGTGCTGCATTCGGAGACATTCAAGTTCTATCTTGATAAGAGCTTGATTGGATCGAAGGATGGTAAACGTTACCTTGAGGCCGCCTGTATCGACATGGCGGGGAATGTCGGTGTTCGCACAACGTTATTCCATGTAGGCAAACGACACCCGAATATTGTTTCTCCTACGGAATCCGTCGACCAAAAGATGCCGATTATCCCGATTGTGGGTATTGCGCCTCCTGATTTTGAAGATGACGAAAATTCGGCTGTATATCGTCTAAGGTATAGGGAAGCTAATTCAACGGAATGGAAAACGGAAAAAATCATGACCATCGCCGCCAACCGTTCGAAGGATAGTGCGAATATATCGAAAATTGCACAGAGCAACGAAGGCGTGCTGGGCTATTTCTACCGGGATTCCATCTATGATAAGCAATACTATATCGAACTAGGCGTCAAGACATGTGATTCTTGTTCATGGCGTACGGACTCTGTTCTTGTCACTTTGGGTAAACTCGTGGCAGACAGTGTAAAGCCGGTAGTTGCATTCGATGTGTCGAAAACATCCATGGTTGTAGGGGTGGATTCTGTAAATATGTCGCTCCGTCTTACGGGGAATCCGTCCGGAGCGTATATGTTGCGCATCTATGCGGAAGATTCGATGGGTGTCGGCGTTTTCGACAAGTCGGTTGAACGGGCCTGGGCAAACCCGTATTACGGCTCACCTTATGATTTGACTGCTGGATTAGTTTATGATTCTACAAATTCTCCTGCAGCGATTTGGTTCTATCAAGATGACAGCTTGTATCATTTGAGATGGTTCGGCTTGCCTGATACGGCTGAATTGCAAGTTTCTTTCCTGTCTTCTACTTTTGGTGAAACTTGCATGGCCATAAAGGGCAATGTCATTATGAATCTTGACAAGGGGTGCCGTGTTGAATCTCAACCAAACAATTTCCCAGAGATTACATCGGAATACATGAGCGGTTATCCGATGTTGGTGCCGCCTACGGCAACGGATAATGTTATGATTCTCTCTGGGGATTCGGGCCATGTCGTGATGAAATCGGAAGGGGCGTTCCGCATAGCCGGTAGCCATATTGATACTCTGGCTGGGCATAACGTTCCTGTGTATTTCGGATCTAGCGAAATGGCCGGCTTTACGCTTGCCGGTCAGAATATTGGTGTCGATACGATGAATGTGCTACAGACTGGCTGGAATGTTCATCCGGAAGCATTCGGCTTGTCGTTTACATGGGATGGACGTTTGGATTCTAGATTCTTCCCTGCAGACGGAAAGGTGAAAGTCTATGCTGAAGTGACTGGAATTGGTGGGGAAAATGCTTTCGTAGATGTGCAGACGAAGGAAATTGACTTGACGTCACAGGATGTCAAGGTTGTGCTAAGCAATAGTTTGCCTGTATATCCTTTAATTGTGAAAGATACTACTACATATAAACTGGGTGCTATAAGTATTCCGTATGGTATTCTTTATAAGAACGCCTATGTGAATATCGAAATAAGAGATTCTGCTGACAATCCAATCAAGGTGTTATTGACGAATGCTTTTGTTGCTGCGCATTCTAATGGCAAGGCATATTCTGTAACGTGGAATGGAACTGGCAAAGATGGAAATCCTGTTGAGTCTGGAACCTATAAGGTTGTAATCAAGGCCTTCCCTGCTGGGGTAGTTGATACAACGGGAGGAAAGATGCCTAAGGGCGATTCTGCAAAGGCTCTATTGCCGGTGATTACTACTAATAGCATGATAGATAAGACTCCGGGTAATCGGTCGCATAAGGATTCCGTGAGCCTCTATGTTTCCGAGGCTGTGACGGATTCCAGTTTGGGACGTGTTGTCAACAGATACGAACCCATTGCGGATTACTTTGTGGATGCTGAATTGAGTGGAAAATACTTGCCCAAGAATATTCGCGAGGCGAATCTCGTTACGAAATTTAGTGGAACGCAATATCCGCTTGGATTTACGCCAGAACGTTTCAGCCTTGGTATCAAGAGACAGAGGCAGGTCTTGAATTTGAAAGTTCTTTATAGGCTTACAACGTATGTGGAATCCATAAAATGGCCTACGGGCGATTATCCCTGGGATATTTTTACTGATGAAAAATGTGCACCAACAGGTTATAAACCCCAAGTATATACCGGGGATGAAGATTTGTATTTCTTTATAGGAAACATGTCTAATAGCTTTAAGATTACAAAAGGGCTTAGTGATGCATATAGATTCTTGGATCATGCTGATTTGAATGCGCATGGCGATGGTGATAAAGTATATAAACTGGAAATGATAGCTGTTGCAAAACGTGATTGGGAAAACGCGACAGATAGATCGTTTGATGAAATGAAAAAGGTCGCGGTATGGAATATGCAGGAAATACAAGGAAAAACAGTTTTTATACCATATCCAAAAGATGGCGGGTATAAACCATATTTTGCTGTTACTACAAAAACCTGTGATGCAGATACGATTGCTGTGGATGGCACGGCGAAACAATGCGAATATAAGCAAGATAATGCTGGAAATAAAATTTCTACTCCTGGGTATAACCCAAATGCAGGTTTGTTTAATGTTGAATTGACAGGAAATTCAAGTGATAATTTCTTCAAAGACTACAATCAATTAAGAACTGGTTGTGGAAAATATGGTCATCAAAAGCTTGAATTTACCGTTAAGCTAACGATTCCTCCCGAATATTGGGATGCTCCATTTGGTTACGATAATCTTGTGAATCGTACGGTTCGTTTTGACTCCAAGAACATAAGCTTATATGGTGATAATGACGGGTATTTCCATATGCTCGGAATAAATCACATGACGATGAATTTACCGAGGGCGAAAAACCTGTTTGATGGCTCTCAATGGAAACGAGTGCATAATTATGGCTTATTGACTCCATTTGAAACACAACATTTACCATATTTTGAGGCGAGCGATTTCCCTGGAGGTGGAAATACATTCCTATTTGCTGATGAAGATGAAAATTTTGAGCAGACATCCCGCTTTACATTGAAATTTTACAATGATCCGAATGATACGGTAAATTATAACAGCCGCCATTTTGTTGCGCATGTTTTTGCACCGCAAGCGGGATATCCGAAAAGTATAACTAATGATGGGCAAAGTAGCAGTATTATTGTAACAGACTTTTTTATGCCGAATTCGGGTGATATTGATTTCTATGTCAGCATGAACAAGTCTTTCGGAGCTGTATTTGCTGAAAATGCGGATAAGTCCGTTTTTATAAATTACCCTGCTGTAGGAAATAAGCCGAAGGACCAAAATGGAAAAAAATACTATCGGCTTGGCTCAAAAATCCACCATTACTATAACGACTATAGCGATGCTGAATGGTTGAATCTATTTACTGTGGGCGGGGATTCCTCCAGTTATTTCAGGAATCTTTCCAATTTTAATCCAACTCCGAGTAATTTGTATCTTTATCCTCGTTCTGACTTTGATCCAGATTCCTTGAAATCGCTGCATCTCGATTCTGCGAAGGTTGCAAATGGTGATTCACTTGTCAGGTTGTTGTCTATCAGCCCGGATTCCTATGACGCCAGTACGAATAAGTTTAGCGCCTATGTTGTTTTACCCGTTCCGATAAGCGGTGATGTCGCTCCGACTTATACGACAACGCTTGAGGGGGTTTCGGTTGAGAAATACAATATTTCCAATGATACGTTGTATATTACTGCGTCCAACTGGAATCAAAATGTTAGGTATCGTCGTTCCTTGGATACAACCTCCAAGTTGCCGGAACGGACTAGTGCCGAAGAACTTACGATAAGTCATCTTTACCGTTACCAGAGTGGAGTGATCTTCAGAAGGGAATCGGATAATAATTTGTATTATGGCACGGCTGCGGAAAAAGAATGGACTCGTAATCCGTGGATTAAGGATGTCCAAGTTGTGTCCTCAAGATTGGTTCATTTGGATGATTCCGTTCATTCACATCTTGATGCTGTAGGGAATACTACAACTCCATCTAGTGTCAATATCCAATACAAAAATGAAATTGATGTGAAGCGCCCCAAGGAACTTGTGGAAATACGTGCGAATTTGATGCCGGGGACGAAATATCATCTTCTATACTTGAAGGATTCCGTGTATTATCCGGTTGTAGATTCTGCCATAGAGGTCAAGACCGCCGGCGAGCGCAGGCTTGCCTGGTTCAATGTGAATAGGCTTCAAGGGAATACGCAGTTCCTTTTGACCTGGGGTGGCGATAATGAGGGTGGCGACTATAGTTGCAGTCACTACAATCTGGTAATCGGAAAGCAGGTAAAGGATACTGAGCAGGGTACGGTCACGTCGCTGTTTGACGAAGTTTCCGTTACGTTCCCGCAAGGTACGCTTGATTCGAGTGACGATTTTACGGTTCGTACGGTTGCTGCCGAAGACTACCATTTCGAGGTGTTTAACAATGTGCCAATAACAGGGCCGATTGTGGAAGTGCTACCTCCGAAAGTGTTTGGCGATACATTGCCTCGCGTTGAGATTAAGATTTCCAAGGCGGAAATGCGGGATATGAATGTTACGCCGAGTACTTTGAAACTCTACAAGGTTGATTTCACGAATAAAAAATTTATTCCGCTAGACAAGGTGTTGTATGGCTATCTAGGCGCAGACGGGCATGCTGCGGTTGCCAATGGCTTCGATACAGCGGAATGTGAAATGTGGAATGATTCAAAGTGCTATCCGGGTAATGATGACCAATGGGAATATATTTTGATTTCCGGCGTAACAAAGACATTCTCGGTCTTTGCAGCCATGGATTCAAGACTGGCTGAAATTCCTGATTTTGGTCTAGAAATTTTGCCGGCAGTAGCAACCACTTCGGATCGTGATGTTCGAGTAATCGGTTTGAATAATTTCAATCTGTATGTCGATAATGATTCTTTGTGGAATGATAGTAATGATATAACATCGGCAAAGCCTTTGCCTTATGATTTAGATGCTAGCGGAATTGCTCATGTGCGTTTGCCGAAACGGGGAATGTCAACGGATACGAACTATGTGTTTGTTGTTGCCAAGAACGATACTTCGGAGTTGCCTTTGGCACCTGCTGTTGCTCGTGCATTGACAGTACCTACGAATTTTGATTGTTCTGTTCCGTCTGATTCTGTATGGCTTGGTCTTGATAATGGTTTCATGGCTTATGGTGCTAGTTGCAATCAGCCGGGTGACGGAATCGTCTCGTTGTACTTAAACGATAGGCTTATTACGGAAATTCGTGCTGAAATCCCGGACACGATTGTTTACGATGGTTCTAGGAAGATAGGAGGTTCTTCTGTTGGCAAGATAAAGAATGGTGTGTACGAGTCGACCTATTTGGGCATGTCTGTCCTTGGCAATGAAATGCAGGTGATGGGTCCGAAGGTCTATACGGATTCTGCCCGTCCCAAGGTCTCTTCATGGAATGTTGTTGATTCCTCCGATGTGCTTGATCGAATCTTTGTGGTTTCGGCGAAACTTGAAGATTCCGAATCGGGAATTGCCAAGGTGGATATTCGTCCTGTATTTGGTTTGATACCATTGAAGGATGTTTTGATGATGCCCGATTCCAATGGTAATGTCTCTGCCAAGGTTCGTCTTAGCCGTAAGCAGTTGGCAAATTGCGTTGGATGTAATCTTGCCATTACAATGCATGTGGAAGATTATGGTCATAACTATGAAGAAATGACCTATAAATCGTCTAAACTTTATCCGTATCCACAATCTCTCGCCTTGTGGTATCCTGCAAGGGAGGGTATGGGGGAAATTGTTCGCGAGATGATTGGGACGGCCCATGATTTGAACCTGTCCATGTTTATGCCTTGGCTTAACGATGTCGGCCTTTATTTCTATCGAGACGGAGATAAGGCTGTTGCCAACAGCAATGTAAATTTGGGAACGTCCGATTCCTATACGCTTGAAGCCCGTATAAATCTGGGCTATCCACAAGAGCAGGATTGGCTTCGAGTCATGGGATTTTCCGGTGCTAGCCGTAATATGGAAATCCAGATTAGGGGTAAAGATATGCGCCTTGTCGAACAGAACCATATTTGGCTTGCTGAAAATGTGTTGCCTCAAGAAAAGGCTTGGAGCCATGTGGTTGTCACGGTGGATTCTTCCAATGTCAATTTTTACGTGAACGGGAACATTGCTGCGACAAAGCCAGCTGGAATTTCTATGAATCGAGTATTCAACGGAAAGTTCTCGGTAGGCGAAAGTTCGACGATGGATGGCTTTGTTGGACATATTGCGGACATCCGTATGTATCTTTCGGCCTTGAGTGCTGAACAGGTGCTGGAATTATCGAAACCTGTTACGGATGAGGGCGAGGAATCGCAACTGATTATTGTCAATGTAAACGACATGGATGTTGTAAATGGCTTTGACCGTCAATTTACTTGCTCGGTCGTCGGTAATAATTACTACCATTCGACGGCTAAGGATGCGAAACTGAATATGACGATTAATGTCGAACAGGCTGGGAAATACAATCTGGTGCTTTATGCGCGTTCTGCAAGCTTGGAAAATGCCGAAGTGCAATTCGGTGCCGGTTCAAAGCAGAAGGGCGTGATGCCACTGGCTCCGGTATGGAGAGCTTATACGGTTTCCAATATGGATCTTGAACTTACCTCGGGATTGCAGAATTTCCAATTGATTGTACCTGCTGGAGTCGATATCGCTGGCTTGGCTTTGGCTACGGATGATATTCCCGCGTCGGATATCGCGTGGAATGTGGTTGGTGATAATGGTATGCAAACAGTGCAATCTAGCAAGGTTAAGACGTTTGTTCGTTACGAAGGCTTTGCCGATTCTTCCATGTTGCGTCCGCGAGTCCGTATCGTGAATACATCGGGCGAGACTATCAATGGTTATTCTGTTCGCTATTATTTCCGTGGCGAAGTTCCTGCGCTGGTTCATGCTTCGGCCTTCTTCCCTCAGGATAGTTCGACGCTCTCAGTCCATGCCGAAAGCAATCGGACTGGGTATGTAGAATGGAGTTTTGCCGATTCCGTGATTCAGGCGAATGGCTCCCCGTTCTTTGGCCAAGGTCCCCATTTTGGACTGAACAATATTGAATGGAATGGTTGGTATTCTGCAGATGACCCGTCTTTCGTGCCTAATGCAGCTAGTGACTTTGTCGAAAATAAGGGTATAATCGTCCTTGATAAAGACAATAACCTGATAGGCGGTTCCTGTGCTGAAATGGAAGATGAGGTTGAAGAAGTAACATCGGCCCGTGTACTCGCAAGGGATGTCCGCGCTAGGGCAACGACAAGTGATCCGCAAGCGAGCGAAATTTACCTGAAGGTGGAAAATACTGGCAATATGCCGATTGCCGGATACGATGTCCGTTACTATTTCTTTGTCGAAGCGGGATTTACTCCTGTCATGGAAATCTACGGAGATGGTCTTCCGCAAGGTGTGACCGCAGAAAGGTCTAATCTCGGTAATGGACGGTGGATGGTGAATCTCCATTGTGAGAATATTCTTGGCCCGGGGATGTCCTGGAATCGAGAAGGCGCGTTTACGCTGCATCTTCATGATTGGCAAATGGGATGGAATGCGGAAGATGACCCTGGACATGTTGGAATGACCTCTTCTGTTGCTGAAGCCGTTGGCTTCAATGTGGTTGATTCGCTTGGCAATGTGATTTATGGAAAAGAACCTAACTGGCCTACGGAGCAATTGGTCCTGGTTGAAACGCCAAATGGGTCTGAAAATCCGGATTCTTCGTATGTCGTAGATTTTGGTTATACCGCTCCCGATGTTTCTATTCCAATCACTCGTACAGAAGACGGACTCGTGGTGACGATGAATGCATATACCTATGTATCGCTGGATTTGGTCAATGCCGGCGGCATCCCTGTTCGTCATGTCTATACGGGGACTCTAGCCTCGGGGCAGCAGCTCATTCGTGTGGATTGGTCTGGAATCAACATGAGAAATACCTATCTTGCTCTACGTATTAATGGCACTTTAAAATCGACAAAACTGTTGGCCCTTCTGTGAGGATTGTATGGATAAGGTAAAATTACTCATTGTATTTGCTGTAGTGGCCTTGGTTTGTTCCTGTGGCGATGATGAACAGTCCATTACGGGACCGAAGTTCCCAGATTATACGCCTAAATTCGGTAGCGCTTTCGACGAACGTGATGGCAGAACATACAGGACTACTGTGATTAATGGCCTTGAATGGATGGCTGAAAATTTGAATTATGCTGTCGATAGCAGTTTCTGCTACAATGATGAACCCGCTTATTGCGAAAAATATGGGCGTCTCTACAGATGGGAATCGGCTATAGCTTTGGATACGACCGCAGTTAATGTTCGTCAATGGACGGAAGGGAAAAAATATCAGGGTGTATGCCCGCAGGGGTGGCACTTGCCGACAAAAGATGAATTTATGTCATTAATACTGTTTACTGTTGAGTGGAAACATGCCGATGATCCTGTTTTTTTGGAAGAAATAGGTTATATACATTGGTATTACTTGAAATCAAAAGATGGGTGGGATAATACTAGCCCAGATGATGATTATAATGGGGGGTATTCGCGGGATTATGCAAATTACCGGATGTCTGAAATAACGAAAAATGGTTCTGATACATTCGGTTTTTCCTTGTTGCCTTCGGGCTGGCGTAATGACTATCAAAAATACGACAAGGAAGGCCGTTGTGCCGCTTTTTGGACAAGTGATGAACGAGAAATTTTAGGTGGTGTGGCTGATAACTATTTTGCCATTATCGCCAATTATTTTTGCTATGAATACCATGATTTTGAAAGTGTTGGGAAAGAAGCCAGAGTATCTGTTCGTTGTGTAAAGGACTAAAAAAAGGAATTTTATGAAAAAAACAATTAAATTCATTGGACTTGGAATTGTGATGGTGGTTACTCAATCTTTCGCCTTGGACTTGAGTACCGTATTTGAAAATCAGGCGAAATCCGCTTTCCCGGACACGTGTGAAATGCAGATAAGAACTACGGTCATATTGCCAAATCAAAAACCGCAGTCTGTTGACATGTCTGTGATTAATGCGGGTAGCGATAAATCTGTAACGACAATTAATTCGAGTCTTATTCAGATGAAGACGATTCAAAATGGAACGCGAATGAAAGTTGTTGATTTAAAATCAGGAAAGACTCTTCCTGCTCAAAATGTTAAGCAACAGAATCCTGCCGACATAAATAAAAAGATGGGATCCCCTGAAGATTACAAGAATCCTGTTAAGGCCGGTTCGCTTTGGAAGATTGTCCCTAAGGAAGCCTCAAAACCAACTCTTTATTACTCCACCGCCAAAAAACGGGTGATGAAGATGGTGCTTCAAGTTAATGGTGCTAATGCTGAAACCACTTTTGAATACTGCGATAATACATGCAAACTCCCTGGAACGCTCAAGAAGGTTGAGATAAATACCTCTCTTGCAGACGGAAATACAACTAAAGTTGTGTTGGATATTCTTGAAGCCGAACGACGAAAGGTGTTGCCTCCCAAAATGTTCGATATAGAATAAAAATGGGGTTCCGCATGGAGCCTTATTTTGCATTGAAAGCATTCGCGTTAGGGATAGTGACCCCTTGGGGTGGAGACACGCGAAGCGAGGCTACATTTTAGGAGGCGGGTGACGAGCGAAGCGACGGCGGCTGCCCCTAAAATATAGCCCGACCGCACATATATGTGCGGGAACGCCCAAAAGAAACATCAGGACTTCAACAAGAAGAGCAAGGAAGAGCTCCTTGAAATGATGAAGACCGCTTCTTCTGAACGCCACTTCCAGATGTACGAAGCCCTCCGTAAGGGAGCTGCCGACGAAGAAATCTTCGCCGCCACCTACGAAAAGGCTTACTTCGTGCAGCAGATGCGCGAACTCGTGGAACTCGAAGAAGAAATGCTCAAGACTCCGGGCATGATGCCGGCTGACGACCTCCTCATCAAGGCCAAGAAGGACGGCTTCAGCGATAAGTACATCGCCAAGATCCTCGGCATCCGCGAAAAGGATGTTCGCAAGAAGCGTACCGAACTCGGCGTTGTCGAAGGCTGGTGCGCAGTGCCGGTGAGCGGTGTCGAAAACCAGTTCTACTACTACAGCACCTACAACTGCAAGGACGAATCTACCGCTACCAACAACCCGAAGAAGATCATGATCCTCGGTGGTGGCCCGAATAGAATC
>JAFZLK010000063.1 GCA_017551515.1 Bacteroidales bacterium
AAGGTAATACGTATTGCACTGGTAAACAAACTTATAAAACAAATATTCGCTATTATGACTGGCAACAAAATGTACGATGAAAATTTTTCAAAAAATATTTGGTAATTAACACAGTTCATGCTGAACTTGTTTCAGCATCTGGTTACACGATTCCTTCAATTCCTTATAATATTCTGCCACAGATTCTAAAATTTCATCTGTAACACCGATTTCTTCCGATAGATCATTCCATTGCGGATTCATTTCTGCCACAAGATTGTTTTTCCAATCACGATGCCAGCGTTTTAATTGCTTTTCCCTTGATATTGCTTCATCAACATTCTCAAAATCATCAAAATAAACAAGTTTCTTACAATTATATTTAGCCGTAAATCCGTCGTTGACATGCGCCTTATGTTCTGCAACCCTACGAACCAAATCGTTTGTTACTCCAATATAAAGCACATTATTAGTGTAATTCGACATCATATAGACATAATATGTTTTCATATCGTTTCTATTACATCCGCCTTCTCCTTTTCAGATCCTGAAATAAATTCAGGATGACAAAAGGAGAATGCTAATCCACAAACACTTTTATAATCAACAATCATTCTTTTTCTCCCGACTAGTCATGCTGAACTTGTTTCAGCATCCGTTACTACAATTATATAACCATTCCCTTTTCAGATCCTGAAATGAATTCAGGATGACAAAAGGGAAGGCAAAAACCACAAACACTTTTATAATCAACAAACGCCATTCTTTCTCTCTCTACTAGTCATGCTGAACTTGTTTCAGCATCCGTTACAATAATCACACTGCGCCATTAGCCTTTGAGTTTGCAAAGGTAAGAATTATTCGTGAAAAAAGCATTTTGAAAAGTTATGTGCAAGCGAAAAAAGCACTACGATAATAGCAAATCTTGCACACAAAAATATGCAATACTAATTTCGCAAACTCCTTATAAAATAAGGCTTCATTTTGCTAATAAAGTTATTACTAATAAAATTATTACTAATTGCTTTGTTACTTAAAAATTAATACATACCTTTGTGGCGAAACTTATAAAATTACAGGTATGGAAAATCCTTTCATCTATGGCGTTGCAACACACGGCGACTGTTTTACCGACCGCGAAAAGGAAACAGAACGCTTGAAAATGAACTTCACACACGGCATAAACACAATGATAATCTCCCCGCGCCGATGGGGTAAGACATCACTCGTGAACCGCGTTGCAGAACTTCTCGCCGACAACGACGATGTGAAAGTGGTAAGGATGGATGCCTTTAGTTGCCGTACAGAAGATGACTTCTACAAACTTTTCGCCACCGAAATAATCAAGCAGACAAGCAGCAAGGTCGAGCAATGGATTACCGATGCAAAACATTTCCTGACAAACTTAGTTCCGCACTTGACAATGAGCACCGACCCAGGAAGCGAAATATCATTCTCACTGGAAGCCATCAACAACAAATACACCGCCGATGTGCTAACCCTGCCGGAACGCATTGCCAAGGAAAAAGGCTTCAGCGTAGTCGTGTGCATAGACGAGTTCCAGCAGATTGCCAACTTCCATCATTCGCTGTCGTTCCAGAAAAAACTGCGTTCAGTATGGCAACTGCAACAAAACACCTCGTATTGCCTTTTTGGCAGCAAACGCCATATACTAATGGGAATGTTCGGCAAATACAGTTACCCCTTCTACCGTTTCGGTGACCTGATGTTTCTCGAAAGAATCCCCGTCTCATACTGGACAACATACATCCAAAAACGCTTCGAAACCACCAAAAAACACATCTCTGCCGAACTATGCGAAAAAGTATGCGAATATGTCGAAAGTAACTCGTCGTATGTTCAGCAATTGGCGTGGCTTATATGGACTTTTACGAACAAGACAGCAACCGAACAAAGTTTTGAACTTGCCAAGGAGGAAATCATGAGGCAAAACCATGTCCTTTTCCAGAAGTACATAGACGAACTCTCAAGTTATCAGATAAGCATGATACGCGCAATCGCCAACGGCCATACCACCGACCTTTCGACCAAGAATGTCATCGAAGAATACAACCTCGCATCAACTGCAAATGTCGCAAGCATGAGAAAGTCACTGGAAGCCCGCGAACTTATCGAAGTAATAGGAAAAACATATACAATCTCCGACCCCTTGTTTGCAAAATGGGCATATAAAAATGTATAGCATAAACATTGCAACCCCCTTATAAAATAAGGCTTCATTTTGCTAATAGAGTTATTACTAATAAAACTATTACTAATTGTTTTATTAGCAATATTAAAAACGAAGAGTATGAATTAGTTTGCCACCTTAAGACAATAAATCAGACACGACAAATTGTAATCAGGCACGGCTCTTTCATTTGAAAACTAAATAAAGAAAAATATCCCACCATCCCGCAACTTGCAAGTTTCGGGCAAAACAAAACGTTTATATTCAGATGTTTACATATGCGTATTAATTAGAGTTTAGTTAATCCAGTGTCATTATGCGTTTCAAGAAGGAGATGTCAAGGGAGCTTTTTCTCATTATTGCAGTAGTGCTGGCATTTCTGTCCTTTATCTTTCGCCGTTTCTTCTTCCATATTGCCATCATTGACAGGCAAATCCTCTGTATAGTGTCCAGGTTTCTTGCCGCTGTCGGACTTTTGCGCCTGATGTAGTCCTGTTTCATGCTGTAGTCAAGCTGCCAGTGCATACTCTCTATCTTCCAATGGCTTCTCGACATTGCCTCAAGCATCTTGGCGCTGCACTGAAGGTCGGTAATGTAGATTCTCTTTTCTTCAGATTCCTTTCCGTCCTTCTTGCTGATGCACCTTGTCTCCCTCGTGACAACTGTAAGGGCGGCGCCCCACTTGGAGTCGTCCACAACGAGGTCAGCTCCGTGA
>JAFZLK010000064.1 GCA_017551515.1 Bacteroidales bacterium
AGCAGGGTGCTGATTTCGTATTTAGCATTGCTCTTGGTGATTGCCAGGAAGCAATAGCCTCGGTAATGATTGGCGAAGTTGCGTTGACTGCTGAAGACGGCAAATACACAGTTGCAAACGTTCAGAATGACACGACAATAACAGTTACGTTTACCAAGTATTCATATACAGTTACAGCAACGGTTGCAGAAGGCGCACATGGGGCTGTTGCAGAAGGTTCCGCTTCTCAAAATATTGAATGTGGATCAGATTGTATAGTAACATTTGTCCCGGATGAAAATTATCAGCTTGCTACAGTAACGGTTGACGGAGAACCTGTAACCGAAGGCATTGACGGAAACACATTCGCACTGACAAATGTTAGAGCCGAACATAGCGTTTCTGCAACATTTGAGGAAATACCGGAGGTTCCAGAAGTTAATATTTTCGGAATGACATTCGTAGGTTTGGAAGAAGGCAACGTAATTACAGTTCCAGAAAATGCAAGAGTAGATTCTGTAATGAGGGACGAAAATTATGTATTCGGCATTACCCTTACCGAATGTCAGGAAGCAGTTGCTTCGGTAACAGTAGGCGGCGTGGTGTTGACAGCAGACGAATCAAATCAGTACACTATTGAAAATGTTCAGTCGGACACTACTATAGCAGTTGCATTTATCAAATATTCATATACGGTTACAGCAACAGTAGCAGAAGGTGAGCATGGTGCAGTAGCAGAAGGCTTTGCAACTAATGATGTTGAATGTGGAAGCGATTACGCAATAACATTTGTTCCAGAAGAAAACTATCAGTTGGCTTCAGTTGTTGTTGACGAAGGTGAAGCAATGACCGAAGGCATTGACGGAAACACATTCACACTGACAAATGTAAGAGCAGAACATAGTGTTTCAGCAACATTTGAGGAAATACCAGTAGTTCCAGAAGTTAACATTTTCGGAATAACATTCGTAGGTTTGGAAGAAGGCAACGTAATTACAGTTCCAGAAAATGCAAGAGTTGATTCTGTAATGAGGGGCGAAAATTATGTATTCGGCATTACACTCACCGCTTGTCAGGAAGCAATAGCTTCTGTAACAGTAGGAGATGAGGTATTGGCAGCAAACGAATCAAATCAGTACACTATTGAAAATATCCAGTCGGATACTATTATAACAGTTGCGTTCACCAAATATTCATACACTATTACTGCAGTAGTAGAGGAAGGTGAGCATGGTGCAGTAGCAGAAGGCTTTGCAACTAATGATGTTGAATGTGGAAGCAATTACACAATAACATTTGTTCCTGAAGATGGATATATCCTTGATTCTGTCGTTGTTGACACAATCTACGTTACAGAAGGTATGGGTAGAAATAGTTTCACATTGACTAATGTTACAGCAGCACATACTGTTAAGGGATATTTCGGAGTGGATCCAAGTCTTGGCAATATGTATGCAGTGACTTTCGCTGGTCTTGGTGTTAACGATACGATAATAGTTCCTGTAACTGTTGATTCCTCATATGTTCATACATCGGCAGTTGCCGACTCTGTATTGTATGGTGAAGACTTTGTATTTGCAATAAATCCAGAAAGTTGTCACTATATTGATTCCGTATCTGTAAACGGTGTTGCAATTGAGGCTGATAACGAAGGATATTATTCTGTAAATGTTATTGAGAATACAACAATAACAGTTGCATTTTTAACTTACAGATATACAGTAACAGCATCGGCAGGTGAGCATGGTCGTCTGGCTTCGGATGCAGAAGCTGTTTTTGATTGCGGAACAAGTTACACATTGTCATTCGTTCCTGAGGCTGGTTACAGACTCGGTTCTGTTTTGCTCGACGGAGAATCAACGACCGAAGGTATAAATGGTAACACATACACATTGGTTGTAGATGCCGACCATACTGTTCATGGTGAATTCGTAGAATTCAGAGGTCCGTATGTTGAGTATGTTAATCTTGAATCTGACCATGAAGTTGGAGATACTATTGGATTCTCATTGAAGATGCACGCAAATTGTATGTTTGAAAACCTTTGCGGTGTAGGCTACGAATTGACTTATGTGGATACAACGGGAACAAGTTCTGCTATTACAGATGCAACAAAGTACGGCGTATTCTCATACAATGTAAATGTAACTGATGAAGATTTTGTTACCAATGCAATTCAAACTGGTTCTGGAATGTTGACCTATACTTTGGAACAAGGCGAAGAAACCTATAATGTAGGTGCATTTACTCTCGGTCTTTTCGATGAGGCAGCCGGTAGAGATAGAACTGTAGATTATACAATGATGTTCACAAGATCTGGTCGCTATCAGATTAAGACTACTTTATATACTTGTTCAAATGGTGGTGACGCAATCGGCACTGATTTCGTTGCGGCTGAATGTGATGATATAGCTCACAATGACAGAGTGGCAGAAACTTGCTCAAATCCAAGAGTTACCTATGAAATTACTGGTGAAATAAATATTTCAGGTGCAACAATCCACACTATAACAACGACTGTTTTGGGCGGTCACGGAACTGTTGAGCCTGAAGGAACTATCATTGTTGAAGCAGGAACCCGCCACGAGATAGTATTTACCCCAGATGAGTACTATGCTCTTGATACCGTTATGGTAAATGGAATCATGAGATACCCGACAATTTCTCAGGTACAATATGTAATTGATAGTGTTTATACAATTGACAGTATAACAGAAAACTACAATATTACAGTTAAGTTCAAGGATGTAAGACCATACTACAATGTACATGTTGAAGTTACTACCGCTGGCGGTGATGTTACACCAAGGGATACCTCAGTTGTTGTTGGTTCGGATGTTACTCTTAGAGTAATGCCAAACAATGGTTATCATATCTCACAGCTTGACGTTGATGGAAACTTGATTTCCAACTATGCTTCAAATGAAATTATCTTCCGCGATATTCACGAAGACCACAATGTTACAATATCGTTCTTCCCCAATTCTGTAGAAGATGAAGTATTTGCTGGTCTTAGCATCTACCCGAATCCTAACAATGGTCATTTCACAGTAAACTCCGAAGATTTTGAAGGCGATGTGACATTTCAGATTTACAGTGTTAGCGGTTCGTTGCTGAACGAGAGAACAGCAAATGGCGAACAGACTGTAAGTTTCGACAATGTATTGCCAGCAGGAACTTACTTCTTGAGAATAATCTCAGGTGACAAGGTTGTTGCAAGGAAGATTGTCGTAGAATAGTAATACACATTTCATAACTTAAAGAGAAGGAGTCCGTTGGATTCCTTTTCTTTTTTGCGGTTGATAAGTTGTGTTAATAAAAAACAATATTTTTATTGTATAACATAAATTTCGTTTGTAAATTTGCCTCATTAAAAAAATTCGGTTATGAAAAAGTTCTTGGTCGTATTATTGACAGCATTGTTTGTAATGGCACTCCTGATTTCATGCAGGTCTGTCGAAAATTGTCCGGCATATAGCGATGCTTCGCAGGTGGAACTCGTTGCGGAAGATGTCGCATAGTTTTGAATCTGGACATAATTTTTAATTAGTGGCGGTATTATGACTTTGGTTAGGAGATTCATAGTGCTGCTTTTTTTTGTTGTGTGCATTTGTAAACTGGCAAGTGCACAAGGCGAATTTGCCGAGGACAGGGAATCTCTGAGGTATAATGTGAATCAGTTTGGCGCAAAAGTGAATACCAACGGTTTTGGTTTTGTTTACACTTTTGCCCAGCGAGTGACTTATAAGTTGAGACGGAACTATGAGGTAGAGTACGATTATGTTTCAAGTCCAAAGGAGGTGAAGATGATTAATTCGTATTTCGCTTCATATAACAGTAATGTTAAACGGTTTATATTCGGTAAGGATAATTCGGTACACAACATCAGGTTAGGTTACGGTTACAACTGGATGATGTTCGAAAAGCGCGACAAGAACAGCGTGTCGATACATCTACAGGCGAATGTCGGCTTTTCATTCGCTTTTGAGAAACCAATGTATTATGAGATGGTGGATAGCGTGACTGTGTTTAACAATATGGCCAATTATCATTACAGCCGTCATAGATTCGAGGACTATTACACAGGAAAAGTTTCTGATATAATAACAAAAGCACCATTCTCAACAGGACTTAATGAGATAAAGGTTCGTCCCGGCAATTACGTAAAGTTGGATTTTTCGTTTGATTTTGCTCGCAATGCTATGATTGTAAGTGCAATTGAAGTCGGAGGAATTGTGGATTTCTACTATTTCCCGGTGACAATAATGTATAACCAGCCACATAACTTTATGTGGTCGTTGTACATAGCATACCAGTTCGGACGGAAATACAATCCTACATTGAACCGAGACTACAGGCGCGAACAGCGTAAGCTCCAAAGATAAATTTTGTTGATAAGTTTATTCCGCATTTTTGCGTGACAATGTTTTTCGTTGCTATTTTTGTCATCGAAAGAAGTTGATGATGGAAACTGAAAACATATTCGTAAAAGGTTTAAACTCACCGCAAAAGCAAGCGGTATTATATTGCGACGGTCCAAGTCTCGTCATTGCTGGAGCAGGGTCGGGCAAGACTAGAGTGCTGACTCACAAGATTGCCTACCTTATTTCGAAGGGTATGGACCCGCATAGGATTATGGCTCTTACTTTTACTAACAAAGCCGCTGCCGAAATGAAGGAGCGTATTGATACTCTATTGGGTTATAATGCATCTCAGGCTTTGTGGATGGGAACTTTTCATTCCATTTTCGGACGTATGCTTAGGATTGAGGCTGATAAAATAGGATTTACTAGCAATTTTACAATATACGATACTGCAGATTCTCAGAATCTCGTTAAGGATATAATTAAGGAAATGAAACTTGACGAGGAGCACTACAAGTACAAAAGCATATTTGGTCGGATATCGGCATGTAAAAACCGACTCATCCTTCCTGACCCATATCTGTCAAACAATACATACGCTGCCGAGGACAGAACTGCTCACCGTCCAGAGTTCGGAAACATCTACAAGACATATTATCAGAGGTGTCGCCGTTCAAATGTCATGGATTTTGATGATTTGCTTCTGTACACCAATATTCTTTTCAAGGTTGACCCGCTGACGCTTGCAAAATATCAGGAACGTTTCGACTATTTTCTTGTTGATGAGTATCAGGATACAAACTTTGCTCAATACCTCATTGTCAAGAAATTGTCGGAAAAGAACCGTAGATTGTTTGTCGTCGGTGATGATGCTCAAAGTATATATTCGTTTCGCGGCGCCGAAATTCAAAACATTCTGAATTTCAAGAATGACTATCCCGACTATGAACTTTTCAAGTTGGAGCAGAATTATCGTAGTACGCAGAACATTGTAGATGCAGCAAATTCGCTAATAAAGAAAAACAAGGGGCAGATATACAAGAATGTCTTTTCTGAAAATGAAGCCGGCGATAAGGTACAGATAAACAAGGCAGTATCGGACAATATGGAAGGCGTAATGGTCGCCAAGAAGATTATTGAACTTCATGATGCTGGCGCGCAGTATTCCGATTTTGCAGTGCTGTATAGGACAAACGCCCAGTCGCGAATCTTGGAGGAGGCTATGCGTTCGCAGGGCATCCCTTACAAGGTTTTTGGCGGATTGTCATTCTACCAGAGGAAAGAAATCAAGGATGCACTTGCTTATGTAAGGTTTTCGGTAAATCACGACGACGTACAGTCGTTTAAGAGGATTGTAAACTATCCAACAAGAAAAATAGGGCAGACTACTATAGATAAGGTTGTCGCAACGTCAGAATCCTTGCAGGTATCGGTGTGGGACATTATTTTCAACCCAGACAAATATCCGATGGATGTGAATGCTCCTACACGTTTGCGCCTGAAGGAATTTGCAACTATGATAAACGGCTTTTCCGAAAGGATAGATTCTTATGATGCATATTCATTTGTTGACGAGATGCTTAAGGAGTCTGGAATTATAAGCGATTTGCAGTCGGACAAGACACCAGAAGGAGAAAATCGTCGCGAAAACGTGCAGGAACTTCTGAACGGAGTGAAAATGTTTTGCGATACCCATCGTGAAACAGGAGAACCCAACGGCATATTGAATTATCTGGAGAACGTTTCGGTGCTTACCGACCTCGAAGAGCCTGATGATGGTGACCTAAACCGCGTGTCGTTGATGACAATACATTCATCTAAAGGCCTTGAGTACGACAATGTGTTTGTCACGGGCGTGGAGGAAAACTTATTCCCGGGAGCGCTTACCGTTATGGATCCTAACGACTTAGAGGAGGAACGTCGTCTGTTTTATGTGGCAATCACAAGGGCAAAGAAAAGAATAATGCTCTATTATGCCGAGAATAGGTTCCGTTTTGGCAAGCTTACACCAATGGCGCCTAGTCGTTTCCTCAAGGAGATAGATGTGTCGTATGTAGATTGGCATGGACTTACGGTAAATCCGTTTACAGCGGTGTTTGACAGTGAGTTCGAGGGATATACAAGTTTTCAGCGGAAGCCATCATTCGACAGCAGCTTTATGCAAAAGAAAACCGTAAGTCAACCAAGTGTGCAGCAACCTGCGCATAGGAATTTGGTTCCGCTGAAAAAGGTTTCTGCAAAAGCGTCAGATGAAATAGCAGATGCAAGCCAATTGGTAGCAGGCGTAAGGATTAAGCACAAGATGTTCGGAGATGGCCTTATTGTTGATAGAATTGGCGAAGGAGAGAACACAAAACTGATTGTTGAATTCGATAGTGGCGACACTAAAACATTATTATTAAAGTTTGCTAAATTGCAAATATTGGACTAACTTTGCAACAAAAATATTGTATGGACTATAATACACAGAGGACGGGTTTGAGGATTCCAGAGTATGGTCGCATCATACAGGAGATGGTTGACCATTGTTGCTCAATTACAGACAGAAACGAGCGCAATAGGGCGGCAATGACTATTGTTGGAATCATGGAGAATATGAATCCATCCATAAGGGAGGAAGCCGACTACAAGCATAAACTATGGGACCAGCTGTCGGAGTTGTCCGATTTCAAGTTGGATGTCGATTGGCCTTTCCCTGTAATAACCGAGGATGTAAAGTCGCAGAAGCCCGACCGTCTTTCTTATTCAGACAACTCAATAATGTTCAAGCATTATGGCAAGATTGTCGAGGCTATGCTTGCAAAGTTGGAAGAGGAAACTGATGAGGAACGCTATCGTGTTATGTTTACAGACATAGCAAACTTCATGAAGCGTTCGTATATTCAGTGGAAGAAAGAACTGATTCCTGATGATGTGATTTTCCGCGAAATAGTGTACATAACCGAAGGTCGTGTGCAAGTGCCCGAGAATATAAAGCTTGGCGACTACAAGGATGTGCTTGTTCAGGCTCAGACAGTTTCTGTCGCCTCTAAGAAGAAGAAAAAGGCTGCTCAACCGCAGCCAATGGGTAATCCACAGAAAAAGAAGAAGAAACATTAATTTATACTGGTATTCATGGGGACTTTTAAGATTGAAGGCGGTCATGTTCTGAGTGGCGAAATCGTGCCGCAGGGTGCTAAAAACGAGGCTCTGCAGGTGATTTGTGCGACATTGCTTACTAGTGATAGCGTAAAAATCAGCAATATTCCTAACATATTGGATGTAAACAAGCTGATAGACCTGCTGATTGCAATGGGAGTGAAGGTTACGCGTCATGGAAACGGAGTTTACACATTCAAGGCCGATGACGTTAATCTTGGTTATCTTGAGTCGGAGGCTTTTCGTGCCGATGGTGCAGCTCTCCGCGGTTCGATAATGATTCTCGGTCCACTTTTGGCTCGCTTTGGAAAGGTGTGGATGCCAAAGCCGGGTGGCGACAAGATTGGCCGTCGTCGTTTGGATACACATTTTATTGGTTTCCAAAAACTTGGAGCTAAGTTCAATTATAGTTTCGAGGAAAATTTCTATACCCTGGAAGCTGAAAAACTTGAAGGTACATACATTCATCTTGAGGAAGCTTCGGTGACAGGTACAGCCAACATCATTATGGCAGCGGTAAGGGCAAAAGGTGAGACTACCATTTACAATGCTGCTTGTGAGCCATACATACAGCAGTTGTGTAAGCTCCTGAATAGGATGGGGGCAAAAATAACGGGAATCGGCTCTAACTTGTTGCATATCGAAGGCGTTGACGAATTTCACGGAGCAGAACATACGATTTTGCCCGATATGATTGAAATCGGTAGTTTCATTGGAATGGCGGCGATGACGGGTTCCGAACTCACAATCAAGAATGTGCGTTACGATATGCTGGGCATTATTCCAGATTCGTTCAAGAGATTGGGCATCAGGCTCGAACATATAAACGATGACATTTACATACCGCATCACGACCATTATCAGATTGAAAGCTTCATTGATGGTTCCATAATGAATATTTCTGATGCTATCTGGCCGGGACTTACACCCGACTTGTTGAGTGTGTTCCTTGTTGTGGCAACTCAGGCAAAGGGTAGTGTGCTGATTCACCAGAAGATGTTCGAGAGCCGTTTGTTCTTTGTTGATAAGCTGATAGACATGGGTGCGCAGATAATTTTATGTGACCCGCATAGGGCGACAGTAATCGGACTTGACAATCAGATAAGGTTAAGGGGAACAGTGATGAACTCGCCAGATATTCGTGCAGGTATGGCTTTGCTGATTGCGGCAATGTCGGCACAAGGCTCAAGTATTATCAGGAATATTGAGCAGATTGACCGTGGTTATGAGAATATTGATACACGCCTGAACAAGTTGGGCGCAAAGATTGAAAGAATAAATTATTGATGTTATGAAGAGAATATTTGTTTTGACAGTGGCAGTGATATTATCATTCATTGCAAGTGCGCAAAATATTGGCATTAATGTAGGTGATATAGCTCCCGAAATAAGTTTGCCAACACCGCAGGGCGATACTGTTAAGTTGTCGTCGTTGCGTGGCAAGATGGTTCTGATTGACTTTTGGGCATCGTGGTGCGGACCATGCCGTAAGGAGAACCCGAATGTTGTAAAGGCTTACAATGCATACAAGGACAAGTATTTTCAGGCTGGCGACGGTTTTACAGTGTACGGCGTGTCGCTTGACAAATCTGCCGATAACTGGACAAAAGCTATTGAGACTGATAAGCTGACGTGGACAAATGTTAGCGATTTGCAGTATTGGAACTCTGCGGCAGGGCGAATGTACCAAGTTAATAGCATTCCATGTAATTTCCTCATTGATGGAAATGGAGTTATCGTTGGCAAGAATCTGCGTGGAGAAGCTCTAGAATTGGCATTGGAGAAGTTTATTTTTCGTCCGGTAAGATCGTTTGAGGAAGCTCTTGTGAACCTTAAGACTCAGTTGTTTGCCTTGAAGGAAATAAAGCAGCTAGCCGATTATTCCAAGGAAATTTCGAAGATGGAGAAAGACATCAATGAAATGCAGTCGATTATCGACTCACTGAAAAAGAAATTGGAAAAGTAATCATTTTTTGTTCATATTTTCATGAGGGAAGCTTAGTGGCTTCCTTTTTTTTCGACATAAAAAAAGCACGACTTTCATCGTGCTTTTTGTGACCAATTGGGGACTTGAA
>JAFZLK010000065.1 GCA_017551515.1 Bacteroidales bacterium
AAGGTAATACGTATTGCACTGGTAAACAAACTTATAAAACAAATATTCGCTATTATGACTGGCAACAAAATGTACGATGAAAATTTTTCAAAAAATATTTGGTAATTAACACAGTTCATGCTGAACTTGTTTCAGCATCTGATTCCGCGTTTTTTGTTTCTACGCTATCGCCGTTTTTGTGGGCTTCGCCCGTTTCCAAGTTTTGGGCAAACAGGCTTGCAGGCTAACAGCCAAAATGCTGCTGGGCTGTTTAGCAGTCTTGCTGATAAGCTTTCAGCCTTTCTGCCTTTTTATCTTATCAGATCGAACCAGTCGGCATCAAAGTCTATATTGTCCAAATAGCCACTGTTTTTCAGTTTACGGTATGCCCATTCATCAGCGTAGTTCCATTCCAGAAAGCTTAGGTTTTCGTATTCGGTAACAAATTCCTGGGCTTTCATCTTTATCAGGATTTCGTATTTCTTCGAGGTGATGAAATAGTCCAGATGAGTGTCGAATTTCATGGCTTGTTGTTGTTGCTGGTCGATGACATCGAGTTCTGCCCTTGTTTTAATAAGGTATGGCAGTGCCGAATTGTCAAGTCTTGCCATGAATGAGTATTCAATGAACGAGCTATCGCTGTGAGCGAAATTGTAGTCAGCGATAACAACATGCCAGTTTACTAGGGCTGAGAGAGAAATCACCATCATGAAAGCGTAACTGTTCACTTTGAAAAGATAATTCATTGTTTTGCGACGGCTTACCTTTATCATAATCGAGATTAGACCGATGATTACAAGCACGAGGAAGAAGAATACGGTTATGCGTCCGAATGCAAGACCGAAGTATTTTACATACCAGAAGTTCCTGAGTCCTACTGACAGTGTCATGAAGCAGTTTTGGGCAAGCCAAATCATGGTCAAAGTCTTGAGTAGTTTGTTTCTGCTGTAGAAGTTTAGGTTTTCGCGGAAGAACAGCAGGGCAATCATTTGCGATATGAGTATGGCAAACATTAGTATCCATGTGCCTTCGTGGACAAATTCCTTTAGGAAAGCTCCGTCCCATGAGTAGAACCATACATAGCGAATGTCACTGATATTGAAGAATAACAGTACAATATTTAACATTCCGAGTAGTATCACGCCGAAAAAGTTGCGGTTCTTAAGTGTCTGTGAAAGTCCGCGCAGGAATACTCTTTTGCGTTTGCGTACAATGGTTTCGTTCAGTCCTGCCTCGTAGGTCATAAGTTTTTCTGTTTTTTTGCGGAATGCAAAGTTGGCAAAGACAAGACCAAGTAGGAAAAGCAGAATAAACTTGAAATTAAGAGATTGTATTATGTCTCTCACCCATTCGCCGAATTGTGAACTTCCAAGAGAATACAGAATGATAAAAGCAATTGTTATGACAAATGCAAGCAAAGTGAGCCAGAATATTTTGCTTTTTTTCATTTTCGGTTCTCCTTTTTCGTGCTTATTGCGCACTTGTGGCACAAACGAAAGCGCTGCATTGCGAAACGACTCGAAGGCGGCATACATGTAGCTATGGTATTCCTTGAATGCAATTATGCTGTTGCAAGTGAAAAACATTAGGATGTTTACGAAAATCGTCCAGCCTGTATGCGAATACAGCACAGCAAGCGATGTTGTTAGTAGAATTAGCAATGCTGTGATTGTCAGTTTATTGAACTTAAACGGACGATTGAGGAAAATCATTATCGGAATTGTTATCCATTCGAGGATCACAAGGTTTAGTCCGATACTCTTTTCAAAAAACAACATGGTGAATACTAAAGCAGTAGCCACCGAAGCAAAAATGTATGCAAGTCTTTTCATGTCTTTGCGTTTTAACCAAAATAAATTTAATAACAAACATTGTGCCTTAAATATTGTGGGCTGGCTTTTCTTTTGGTAATTAATATGTGTTGACTCAATTATTTTTTCTAATCCTCTTCGTCATTCCGCAAGACAGAACGAACAGCATAAGGTACGTTGCTTGTGAGTTCGTTTATGCGGAATCTCTTACGAAATGCAATAAGTAATCTGTTAAACGATAATCCGTTAGCAGATTCCGGACAACCGAACATTACAACGCTCCTCGTTCCGTATCGCGTGTATGTTCTGGTTTTCGGAATGACATTAAAAACATGACGATTTTTAGTCAACTTGTATATAGTACCCAATTTTTATGTAAATTTGCAGTCATAAATTTAGACTGTATGCGAAAGATTTATTGTATTGGCGAAACCGTTTACGACATCATTTTCCGTAACGGCAAGGCTGTGGAATCATGTCCCGGCGGTCCTATTCTGAACACTTCGGTGTCGTTGGGACGTATGGGCGAAAAAGTATATGTCGTAGGCGACCAGGCCAACGATGCTATTGGTAACATTATCGCCGATTTTCTGTCGGATAACAACGTATCGACCAAATATTTGACCTTGTACAACGATGCAAAGTCGCGCGTGGCACTCGCCTTCCTCTATGATACTCGTGAACCTGCATATAGTTTTTACAAAATTCGTGTCAACGGTGAGATAAAAATAACCTTCCCAGAAGTAAAACGAGACGATATTGTGCTTTTTGGTTCGTTCACCTCGATAAAAGCCGAAGTGCGCGACGACCTTATGGCTTGTTTGCGTCAGGCAAAGGAGGCTGGAGCAATCATAGTTTATGACCCTAATTTCCGTCCTTCGCACCTTAAAGACCGCGAACGTGCTTTGCCGTTGATAAAGGAAAACCTTGCAATTGCAGACATCGTAAAAGGCTCGAACGAGGATTTTCAGCTTATCTACGACTCGAATTCTGCCCTCGACACCAATGAGATTGTGAAATCGTATGGCTGCCGCAATTTCATCTACACTGCCAACAAGTATGGCGTGAATCTTTTCACTCCCGACTTCCACAAAGTGTTCGACGTGCCGCGCATAACTCCAGTATCGACAGTCGGTGCTGGCGACAGCTTCAATGCAGGTCTTATTTACGGACTCATTAAGCAGAATGTTTATTCTTCCGACCTTGAAGGTTTGTCGCTCGAAGTGTGGCGCAAGGTAATTTACTGCGCAATAAGCTTTGCTACACATGTTTGCTGTAGTTACGACAACTTCATAAACGATGAGTTCATTTCAAGTTTCGACATGTAACCATGCAAATCGAAGGTGCATATAATTACGAATATTATAAAAACTTGGTCGATGACAAGGTTCACAGCCACGATTCGTTGTGGTTTGTAGGTGGTGCGCAGTGGAACGCTGTGCAGACTTCGTCGGCAAAACACGCCAAGATGGTTTCGGCAATTGCCAACAATGGTGGTGGCGAGCTTATTTTCGGCATTGCACAGAAGCGTTCGCGTGCCGAGGCTTTCGAACCTGTGAAGGGTTTTGACAAGGGTGAGGAATGGATTTTCCACGAAATTCAGTCGCAAATCGACAAGCCGGTTGATGACCTGTCGGTAAAAATATGTGCAATCCCCAATTCAGATGGTAAAATAATCCATATCCACATTCCAGCCAACAACAATGCCCCGCACCAGTTCTCCGATAGTAAGTTCTATCGCTGGACAAAGGGCAAATGCTTGATTATGAACGAGTCGGAAATCCGCACAGCCTATATGAAAATCAGCACTTGCGACCTCGAATTCCTTGGTGTTACGAACATAAACGGCATACCAACTTTGTCGGGCGGAAAGTTCTCGTCGATGAACTTTTATCCGAAGTTTATGATTCGAAATGCAGGCAACATAGTGGAGAAGGACTATAAGGTGGAGATTGCCTTCCCGTCGGCATTGTTCGAGGAGACAAACCAACCGTTGAAGTCGGCTTTCATACGCCACGAAGGAATTTACAGCGTTTTCGGACAGCGGGGCAACTATCCGATTTTCCAGCAGGAGATTTCCACTTTGATTGAAGCAAAAATCACCGTTAATGCCGAGAATATCAGCACTTTCTTAAACGAATACATAAACATTTACCTGTATTTCAGCAACGGACTGAAAAAACATTCCATAAAGCTGTCCGATACCTTTACATATAATGGAAGAAGGCTGACTAAAGAGGATTTTGCCACTGCGCCTAAAGCAATTCAATCTGACTTGCTTTGATTTCCTCTCGCATAAAATGAAGGATTTCCGATGCTCGTTTTCCATCGAGACCAACCATTGTGGCTATTTCGATTAAATCCTTGTCGGAGGGTTCTATGCGGTCGTTGAACGAAGTCGTGTGATAGCCATTGAATCCTTCGCTTGGTAGAATGTCGTAGGCAGGGGCAAAATGCCAGCATCCGTCCCTGAAAATAAATGCAAAATTCTTTGCATGGTCGTCCTTGTTGCTAATTAAATAGTTGAATGTCATAAGACGATAAATTTTCCACATTTCGTTTATGCTGTGAGTTAATTCTTTACAAGCCTGAAATATGTGTATATAGTCAATGCTTGGACTGCGATAGTCGGCACACACCAATCCTGCCATGCTTATGACATGCAGTTTGCCGGATTCTGTCCTGTCGAATCTCTTTACACCGAAGTATTTATCTTCAATTAGCTTTGTATCGGGCATTTCAATTCCGCATTTGCCAGCAAGTAGCGAACATTCGTATTCTAATTTTCCAATGTCTCGCCTGTCGTATTTTGCAGAAAACTTGACCAACCATTCTCCGTTGTCATCCTTGACGAATACTTTTGGTCTTGCTCCACCCGGAGACCCACCGCGTGCATACAACGAATCGATGTTGTTGCCTACGTAGTTTTCGGCAGAAAGAATTTGCTCTATTTCAGTTGAGATTGCCGAAAAATCCGCTTTTGTGGTATCGGGCATTTCGCTTTTGTCGGGAACAAATTCAAGTGCGCCTCGTCCAGTAGAACCGACGAGCGAAAGTCTGTCTAGCAATGTCAGTGAATTTGGATTGATATTTCGATTGCGTAGGTATCTGTCAAGTAGCAAAAGTCCCCAGCCATCTGGAAGACAATCGTCGAATACACCGAATCCGCCATCAAATGGTGTCCTGCGAGCAATGAAAGTCCCTGCTTTCAGTGGTAACTCAAACGGTGAAATTGAAACTCCGTCAGATAGGAATTGTGAATCGTACTCAAATGCGCAAAGTCCGTCCGCTTCAATTGCAATTCGTCCGACCATACGCTTGTCCCACCAGACTTCAACAACTTTTACCATGTTACTCATTTTTCTTTCCTCTCTTTCTTTTGGTTTTGGAATTTTGAAGGATTTCGTCTATTGATTCGTATTTGCGCTGAGCAAAAAGTTGGTTGAAGTCGCCTAGTGCATCCAAGGCCATTGCTATTCGTAGCAATGCTGATAGCGAAATTTCGCCAGTCTGTTCAAAGCGCCTGTATGTCGGTAACTTGACATCTGCGCGCAAAGCCAATCCCTCTTGTGTCAGGTTCAATTCCAATCGGCGAAGTTTTACACGTGATGCTATACCTTTTCCGACTTCACGAGAATTAAGGCTATTAAGTAATATTATATTATTATTTAATAACATAAAACACCATTTAGTAATATCATTTTATTAGTTACAAAAGTAATGTGTTTTTTCCTGATGGCAAACTTTTACTTGATATTTTTTTTCGCAGGTGAACATTTTTGTATTATTGCATACCTTGGTGTTAGGATTATATTTGAATTTATTATCTTTGCCCTGATTTTTCTGAAATTCAATACTATGGCAAAAGAAAAAACATACGAGTTCAACCCCAATAAGCTCTACTATTCCATAAGCGAAGTGGCAGCGTATCTCGATATTGCCGAATCGAACATTCGTTTCTGGGAAAAGGAGTTTGAGGCATTCATAAAGCCGCAGCGCACAGCAAAAGGCAACCGTCAGTTCACAATGAAGGACATCGAAGTGCTGAAGCAGATAAAATATTTGGTCAAGGATTGCGGAATGACACTTGACGGAGCCAGCAAGCGCCTGTCGAAAAACCGCACCGATGTGGAAGCCAATATGGAAATTGTCGCACGCCTCGAAGGAATCAAGGAAATGCTTGTGGGAATAAAGAACGAAATGTAATCGAAGAAGACCAGTCGTGCTGTCTAACGGAAGCCCAGTCGGAAGGGCCAGCAGATGCCTTGTTTTACAGGCCGTTAGACAGTTAGACTGGCAGACCGTTAGACACAAATTACCATCATGAAAATACGAGAACTTGTATCCGAACTTGAGCATTTCGCTCCACCGAGCCTTCAGGAAAGTTACGACAATGCAGGATTGAATGTCGGTTTTCCAGATGCAGAGATTTCTGGCGTGCTTCTGTGCATAGACGTTGTGCCGGAGGTGGTTGACGAAGCCATTGCAAAGCACTGCAATATGATTGTGTCGCACCATCCGCTGATTTTCCCGAACATCAAACGCATTACTGGAAGCAACAATGTGGAAAAGTCGATAATCAAGGCGTTGCAGAACAATATTTCCATTTATTGCGGTCATACCAACTTCGACAAGGCGCAAAACGGCGTAAGCATGAAGATGTGTGAGAAACTTGGACTGAAAAACTGCACTGCACTTGACCCAGAAGGCGATATGCTGCGCAAGATTGCGGTTTTTGTTCCGAAAACACATGCCGATGAAGTTCGCAATGCAATGTTCGCGGCTGGAGCAGGAACAATAGGCGATTACGATGAGTGCAGTTTCAACCTTAATGGTACTGGAACTTTCCGCGCTAGCGAAGCTTGCAATCCGTTTGTCGGTGAAATCGGCGAAAGGCATTGCGAGGACGAGGTAAAGGTGGAAGTTATTTGTCCGTCGTACCTGCAATCAAAGGTTGTGTCGGCGATGCTAAAAGTTCACCCATACGAAGAGCCTGCGTTTGATATATATCAGATTGAAAACCAATGGAGCCAAGTGGGACTTGGTGCAGTCGGCGAGTTGGTGGAGGAAATTACCGAAGATGAGTTCCTCGAGACTGTGAAGCGTACTTTCAGTGTTGAAAACATACGCCATAGTGCTAAGACTGGGAAAAAAATCCGTCGCGTGGCAGTTTGTGGTGGCAGCGGAGCGTCTTTTATCCGAACGGCAATAGCCTCAAAAGCCGATGCATATATTACAGCCGACATCAAATACCACGACTGGTTCCAAGTAGAAGGAAGGCTTCTTTTGCTCGACATCGGGCATTTTGAAAGCGAGCAGTTTACAAAAGAAATTTTTTATGACGTTATTGTGAAAAAAAGCATTAACTTTGCAACCTATTTTTCAGACATAAATACGAATCCGATAAACAATTATTGAGATGGCAGAAAACGAAAAGAAAAACGAACTCACAGTTACCGAGAAACTTAAGAGCTTGTACAGATTGCAACTTGTTGATTCTAAACTTGATGAAATAAAGACCTTGAGAGGAGAACTTCCTTTGGAGGTGCGCGACCTTGAGGACGAAATCGCAGGTCTTGAGACCCGTATCAGCAACTACAAGCAGGAAATAAAGGATTATAACGCACAGATTTCCGTAGCTGAACGCAAGAGAACTGAAGCACAGGCTTTGCTGAAGAGATATCAAGAACAGCAGAACAATGTAAGGAATAACAGAGAATTTGATGCACTGACTAAGGAAATTGAAAATCAAGATCTTGACATTCAGTTGGCAGAAAAGAGCATTAGAGTTAGCAAAGAAGAAATTGAAAATAGAAACGCATTGATTTCCGAAGCGAAGGAACGCCTTACAGAACGACGCAAAGACCTTGAAATGAAAAAGGTTGAACTTGACGGTATCATTTCAGAAACAAAGACCGAGGAAGAAAAGTTGAATGCAGAGCGCGAAGAAATTTCACAGATTATCGAACCGCGTTTGCTTTTTGCTTACACCCGAATTCGCAACAACGCACGCAACAAATTGGCAGTTGTTACTATCGAGCGTGATGCTTGCGGTGGTTGCTACAATAAAATCCCGCCACAGAGACAGTTGGATATCAAGTCAAGCAAGAAAATCATACCTTGCGAATACTGCGGTAGAATTCTTGTAGATCCTGAAATACTTGAGAAGTAATCAATTATATAACTGAACCTATCTTCGGATAGGTTCTTTTTTTATTTGTAGAGGTAGAAATAAAAACATAAATTATTTAAAATTGAGAGAGTTATGAATAGAGTTTTATCATTTTTCTTTGTTTTGTGCTTGATGCTTGGTTTTGGAATAGCATCTGCGCAGACGACCTACACTAAGGTCACAAGTGAGGACCAGATTGTACCTGGCGGAAAGTATTTGATTGTATATGAAGAAGGAAATTTAGCTTTCGATGGAAGTTTGACCACCATAGATGCTGTTGCCAACACCAAATCAGTAACAATATCAAACTCATCAATTTCCGTTGACGACAACAATTTTTATTTTACTTTGGATGTAGTGGCAGGCGGTTATTCGGTAAAGTCGGCAAGCGGTTACTTCATTGGAAACACTAGTGATGCCAATACAATCAAAACAAGTCTGACTGAAGCCTATCTTAATACAATTGATTTCAGCACCGATTCTATTGAAATTGTTTCGGCTGGAACGCATTTGAGGTACAATTCGAATTCAGACCAAGCAAGATTCAGATACTACAAGAATACAACTTATGCAAGACAGAAGAAAATCGCTCTTTATGTTGATGCATCTTCGCTCAGTGATGACCCAGCAATATCGGTTGTTACTCCTGCAAACAACTCGTTCTTTTTCGCAAATTCGGTAAATGTAAGCCTTTCGGTTCGCAACTTTGCACTTGGCACCGATGGCAAGGTAAAATATACGCTCGATGAAAACGAAGCACAATATTCTACGGAGGCGACATTCACAATCTCCGAAATTGAGGATGGTGACCACACTCTCGTTCTCGAACTCGTTAACATGGAAAATGCATCGCTTGAAACTCCAGTTACTGCAAATGTAACTTTTACGATTGATGCCGATTTCTCTACATTACTTACAATCCCCACAATTCAAGGAACAGCAGATGAAAATGCTTACAACGGACAAGAAGTTGCAACACAAGGCGTTGTTACAGCAAAGACTCAGTTCGGATTTTATATCCAATCGTCAACTGAAGCATATAACGGGTTGTATGTATATTCTGTTGACAATGTTGGAAATGTTGAGCTTGGCGATATGGTTGTCGTTCGTGGAACAATGGCAGAATACAAAGGATTGAGCGAACTGGGAACCATTACATATTTAAATGTAAGAAGCAGCGGCAATGACATTTTTGCTCCAATAGAACTTTCGCTTGGCGATGCTGCAGAGCAGTACGAATCAATGTTGGTAAAAGTTTCTGGAACACACAATGGAAACACTATTGGTAATGCATGGCAGATAGCAAATGGCGAAAATACCTTGTATGTTGGCAAGGATTGTTTCACATACACTCCAGCCGAAGATGTTGAATATGAAATTACAGGTATTCTTTCTTATTCCAATGATTCTAACTACAATGTTGGTTGGGTAATACTTCCGCGTAGTGCTGCCGATGTAACAGAAAATGTTGATGGTATTGTACTTCGCGTTTTTTCTCCAGCAGAAGGTTCTATGGTAATGGCTGAAAATGTTGAAGTTCAGTTCCGCGTTTACAATTTCGTACTTGGAACCGACGGCAAGTTAAAATACACTTTGAATGGTGGCGAAGCACAATATGTTACTTCCGAAGAACCATTTACAGTAGAAAACCTTGCAAACGGCAGCAACACATTGACATTCGAACTTGTAACTATGGAAAATGCATCATTGGAAACTCCAGTTACTGCAACCGTAACATTCGAGGCACGTACCAATGGACAACTTATGATTCGCGACATCCAGTACACCACTGCTGCCGACGGTGCATCGCCATACGCAGGACAGACTGTTACTGTAAGCGGAACAGTTACTGGGTTCAAATTAAGCAGCCAGAATCAGGTAAAGGGATATTACATTCAGGATGCAGAAGCAGCTTGGAGCGGCATTTATGTTTACTCTTCAAGAAATACGCCTGCTCGCAATGACAGGGTAACTGTAACAGGTGCAGTTTCTGAACATTATGGTTTAACTGAAATGACACAAGATTCGATAGAGAATCATGGCGCCAGCACTGCAATCGCTGCTGTACCAGCAAGCATAAGCGAAATTTCAGAGCAATACGAAAGTGTTCTCGTTTCCGTATCGGGCGTTTGTACATCTGTTGTAAATAACAACACTTGGATGCTTAGCGACGGAAGCGACATAAAGATTTACGGACTGGAATACACTCCTACAGAAGGTACATCATACACGGTAACAGGTATCGTAGAATGGAATTCGTACAACAATGCCAACGAATGGGAACTCAAGCCACGCGATGTGAACGACATTGTAGCAGGTGCAGCAGTTCCTACCATTTCAATAACCAATCCTGCAAACGGAAGCATTATTTATGAAGCCGCTGTAAATGCAACAGTTCAAGTATTCAACTTTGAGGTTGGCACAGAAGGTAACATTTCGTTCTCAATTGATGAAGAAGAAGCTGTTTCTGGAACTGAAAATTCGCACGCATTTACAGGTCTTACCGATGGCGCACATACAATTCACGCAAGTTTGGTTGCAAATGACCAGACTGTAGTTGCATCGGCTACATCAACATTCACAGTTAACCTTGCAGGACCGACATTCACAGCTATTCGCGACATTCAATATACAACTGCTGAAAATGGTGATTCTCCTCTCAACAACCAGACCGTTTGGGTTAAGGGTGTTGTTACATCGAACTTCATTAATACTCCGTATCGTCCAGTAAAGGGTTATTCGATTCAGGATGCAAACGAGGCATGGAGTGGTGTTTGGGTCTTCGACTCGATAAACAATCCTACAATTGGAGATTCTGTAAAGTTCCAGGCACTTGTAACTGAATATTATGGACTTACCGAATTGAAGAATGTTACAAACTTTGAAGTTTTTGACATTGGTGTTGCTTCTTATATTGATGTTACAGTAAACGAAGCAAAAAGCGAGGCATACGAAGGCTGCTATGTGCGTGTTGAATGTGTTCGTAGTATTGGTAGCACAATGCCTTATGGCAACTGGCCATGTGTAAACGCAGCAAACGATACCGTAACATTCAGCCATAATTTTGAAAATGGTGCATATACTATCGAGCAGGACATGAACTATATGGTTTCCGGTATAGTAGAATACTCATACGGAGCATATTATGTTAACTATCCTACAGTAAATGATATTGCGTCTAACTGCAGATTGTATGTGGATGAGATTCTCGAAAAATCAATCGAGGTATATCCAAATCCTACAACAGGTATGGTAAACATTGCAAATGCAGAAGGCAAGAGCATAATTGTTATTAATACTCTTGGTCAGGTTGTTGCACACATCGACAATGCAAGCGATAACCAGACAATCGATTTGTCGAGACTTTGCGATGGAACATATTTCGTTAAGGTTGACGGAAATGTCGTAAAGATAAGCATGATAAGGTAACAGAAGGTTTATTATAGTGAAGAGGAAGTCGTTTGGCTTCCTCTTTTTTTATGTCAAAAAATCATTGAAAAAAATCCATCCAAATAAAATTCCGAACATAAAATATTTATAATTTTACACCCAAATTTTTTAACGCAAACACTAATAAGAAATAACAATGATTAGAGAAGATTTCTACACCCGCCACGTGGGTCCGAGAGAAAGCGAATACGCTGAAATGCTCAAGAAAATCGGAGCAAAATCACTCGACAAATTCATTGATCAGGTCATTCCGACCAAAATCAGACTGAAAGAAAACTTGAAGCTCGACGAACCGCTCACCGAAGACGAGTTCCTCGTAAAACTAAAAGCTATGGCTTCGAAAAACAAAATCTACCGCACCCTTATCGGTATGGGTTACTACGGCACTGCTGTTCCATCGGTAATTTTGCGTAATGTTTTCGAAAATCCAAGCTGGTACACTTCGTACACTCCATATCAGGCCGAAATTTCGCAGGGACGTCTCGAAGCTCTTCTTAACTTCCAGACTGTTATCACCGAACTCACTGGAATGGAACTTGCTAACTGCTCACTCCTCGACGAAGGAACCGCAGCAGCCGAAGCAGCAAGAATGATGTTCGAATGTCGTTCGCGTCAGGCAGCCAAGGAAGGTCGCAACGTAGTTTTCGTTGACAAGGACATTTTCCCGCAGACCTTGGATGTAATTCTCATGCGTACCGAACCACTGGGAATAGATGTAGAAGTCGGCGACTACAAGAAGGTAAAACTTTCGAAGAAATATATAGGTGCAATTCTCCAGTACCCGAGCGCAAGCGGCGAAATCAGGGACTATGCAAAATTCACCGAAACTGCACACGAAAACGAAATGCTTGTAACTGCAGTTGTTGACACAATGGCTCTTGTTCTGCTCAAGTCGCCGGCATCGTGGGGTGCTGACGTTGTTGTAGGCAACACCCAGCGTTTCGGTCTTCCGATGGGATTCGGTGGACCACACGCTGCTTTCATGGCAACTTCCGACAAGTACAAACGCAAAATGCCGGGTCGTATCATCGGTGTCAGCGTTGACAAGTTCGGTCGCAAGGCTTTGCGTCTCGCATTACAAACCCGCGAACAGCACATCAAGCGCGAAGATGCTACATCAAACATCTGCACCGCTCAGGCTTTGCTCGCAATGATGGCTGGTTTCTACGCTGTATATCACGGACCAGAAGGTTTGAAGCGTATTGCAAACAACATCCACTCATCGGCTAAGTTCCTTGCTGCTGAAATCAAGAAGCTCGGCTACAAGATTGAAAACACCAACTTCTTCGACACCGTAATCGTAAAGAACGCCGACAAGAAGGCAATCGAAAAGCTCGCTTTGCAACGCAAGATAAACTTCCACTACATTGATGAAAAGACCGTTGGATTCAGCACAGACGAAATAATTTCGGTTGCCGATGTCAACAACATCATCGAAATCTTTGCTCTTGCAGCAGACAAGAAAGCAAAGAAGGTTGAAGATGTTCCGATGGTAAATATGGACGCTAAGTTCGCAAGAACCGACAGCATTTTCAACCAGAAGGTATTCAACAGCTACCACAGCGAAACCGAAATGATGCGTTACATCAAGAAACTCGAAAGACGCGACATTTCTCTCACCCAGTCGATGATTTCGCTCGGTTCGTGCACAATGAAGCTCAACCCAGCAACTTCGATGTTGCCATTGAGCTGGCCGGAATTCGCAAACATTCACCCGTTTGTTCCAAAGAACCAGGCTCTCGGCTACTACGAACTCATCAACGACATTTCAAAGGACCTTTCGACAATCACTGGCTTTGCAGCAACAACCTTGCAGCCAAATTCGGGTGCAACTGGCGAACATACAGGCCTTATGATTATCCGTGCATATCATCATTCAAGAAATGAAGCTCATAGAAATGTCTGCATCATCCCGACATCGGCACACGGAACCAACCCTGCAAGTATGGCAATGGCTGGATTCAAGCTCGTTCTCGTTAACTGCGACGAACACGGCAACATAGACGTCAAGGATTTGAAGGAAAAGGCAGTTGCAAACAAGGACAACCTTGCAGCAATGATGATTACCTACCCGTCAACCCACGGTGTATTCGAAAACAAGATTCTCGACATCGTTAAGATAATACACGACAATGGTGGTCTTGTATATATGGATGGTGCAAATATGAACGCACAGGTAGCACTCACCAACCCCGGAACAATCGGAGCAGATGTTTGCCACCTCAACCTCCACAAGACCTTTGCAAGCCCTCACGGCGGTGGCGGTCCTGGCATCGGAACCGTTTCGGTATGCAAGAAGCTTGTTGACTTCCTGCCGACCCACACAGTTGTAAAGACTGGCGGAAAGAAGGGCATCCGTGCTATTACCTCTGCACCATTTGGTAGCGCAATGATACTTCCTATCACCTACGCTTACATCAAGATGATGGGCGAACGCGGTTTGAAGGAAGCTACAAAGATTGCTATCCTCAACGCAAACTACATTGCAAGCGAACTGAAGGATACTTTCAATGTTCTCTACACTGGCGAAACTGGCCGTTGCGCACACGAAATGATTCTCGATGTTCAGAAGTTCCGCGCTGAATATGGCGTTGAGGCAGCTGACATTGCTCACCGTCTGATGGACTTTGGTTTCCACGCACCTACATTGTCATTCCCGGTACACGAAACCCTCATGGTTGAACCTACCGAGAGCGAAAGCAAGCAGGAACTCGACCGTTTCATCGAGACAATGAAGGTTATCAAGGCTGAATGCGAGGACATAAAGGCAGGCAAATATACACACGAGGACAACCCGTTGGTAAATGCACCTCACACCCAGTTCGAATGTACTGCAAGCGAATGGAACCACTGCTATCCGCGTGAAAAGGCTGCATTCCCGCTGCCATGGATTAAGGAAAACAAGTTCTGGCCTTACGTTGCAAAGATCGACAACGCCTACGGCGACCGCAACCTCGATTGCAAGTGCAACCAGCTCGAAGAAGAATAATCAATTGATTGATAACAAAAAAGTCCGGCAGAAATGTCGGACTTTTTTTGTTGTATTTGTAGAGAGGTTATGTCATCACAATATTTTTATTATTGGCGTCCGCTAAAAGTTTTTTTTATGCATGCAAATTGCATTGTGTCAAATAATTATATGGCAAAATGGATGGGCTTTTTTCGGAAAATTAATGATAACCTCGGAGTGGTTATATAAATGTAGATATAAAATATTTGATTATTAAGCATTGGCGCATGTTTTTGTCCCAAAAGACTGCAAAAACTGTGACAATGCAAAATTTAGCTGACAACAAAAATATTTTATCCGAAACAACTGAATCGTTTCAGTAGATCCATGTCCAAGATTGTGATTTCCTTTTTGTTAACCGAAATGGCATTGGCTGATTTCAATTCGGCTAGTGTCCTGACGATATTTTCAGTTGCCAGACCCGACAATTCAGCAATGTCTCGGCGAGTAATATTAATAGGTATAACATTGCTCTCAAAAATTTTCTCCGACAAATAAATCAAAGAATCGCAAACCTTGCTCAGCGACTGCTTGTTCGAAATGCTGTTGATGCGGTCATAAAGGTTTTGCAACGAATTTGAGTACATTTTTATGATTTCGGAGGCAAATTTATTGTTTGTCCTAATTATATCATCAAAAACAGTTCTTTCAACCAAACAAACTTTTGATGGCATAATCGCCTGACAGCCAAAATGATAATGGTTATCACCATACAAACAAGAAAGTCCAATTATACTGAATGGCTTTGTAATTTTGAAAACGGTGTTCTTAAAATGAATATTTTCGACAAAAGATTTCAGCCATCCTTCCTTCAAAATCATAATATATGATGCAAATGAGCCTTGTTTGCAAACATTTTCTCCTTTTTTGAACTCAATTTCGGTGTTTGTTACGGTTTTTATTTCAGATGCGCTAAGGCCCAATTTTTTCAAAAATTCGACTAATTTTTTATTATTTTCATCATCTGGCGAGAATGTTCTCATTGTATAATCGTTTAGTTCATAAATTAATATGTTCAAAAAAAACTAATATTTTCTTTGCGCACAAAAATACACAATATTGATAAATATCAATATTTATTTTGACATTTTTCGGCTAAAAATATGATATAAATTCGTGTTTTTGTAATTCGGTGTGAAAGTAAAGCATTAACTTTGGGTCACAAAAATTTAAAAATTATTTAAACTTTAAAAGTAAATATTATGAAAGTACAAAGTATCATGTCGGGTTTGAAGAAGAAACACCCGGGAGAAAAAGAGTATTTGCAAGCAGTACAGGAAGTATTGGAAACCATCGAAGAAGTTTACAACCAGCATCCTGAATTCGAACAGGCTAAGATCGTTGAACGTTTGGTAGAACCAGACCGCATCTTCAAGTTCAGAGTTACTTGGGTTGACGACAAGAAGAGGGTTCAGAACAACATCGGTTACCGCGTGCAGTTCAACTCAGCATTAGGCCCATACAAAGGTGGTCTCCGTTTCCATCCGGCAGTTAACGAATCAATGTTGAAATTCTTAGGTTTCGAACAGATATTCAAGAACTCTTTGACTAACCTTCCATTAGGTGGTGCAAAGGGTGGTGCAGACTTCGACCCAACAGGAAAGTCAGATGCTGAAATCATGCGTTTCTGCCAGGCTTTCATGTACGAACTCTGGAGAAATATCGGTGCTGACCTCGATTCACCTGCTGGTGATGTTGGTGTTGGTGGTCGTGAAATAGGTTACCTCTATGGTGCATACAAGAAATTGGCTCGCGAACACAGCACAGGCGCTTTGACAGGTAAGAGCTATGGCTGGGGTGGTTCTTTGATCCGTCCAGAAGCTACAGGTTTCGGCGCAATGTACTATGTTGAAAGAATGGTAAAGCAGAACAAGGACAAGATGGAAGGCAAGAAGATTGCTCTCTCAGGTTTCGGTAACGTAGCTTGGGGTGCTGCAACCAAGGCTGTTGAACTCGGCGCAAAGGTTGTTGCTATTTCTGGTCCTGATGGCGTTTGCGAAATCAAGAACGGTATCACAAAGGAAATGATCGACTATATGCTTGATATGCGTGCTTCTAACCGCAACAAGGTAGAAGATATGGCAGTTAAGTTCCCGAAGGAAGCTAAGTTCACTGCAAAGGCTAAATCATGGTCAGTAAAGTGCGATATCGCATGCCCATCTGCATTCCAGAACGAAATGAGCGAAGAAGATGCTAAGATGTTGATGAAGAACGGAGTTAAGTACGTTGCTGAAATCTCCAACATGGGTTGCCAGCCAGGCGCAATCGCAGCATTCCAGGCAAAGGGTATTCCATTTGCACCGGGTAAGGCTGTAAACGCTGGTGGTGTTGCTACTTCAGGTCTCGAAATCTGCCAGAACGCAGGTCACATCAACTGGACTGCTGAAGAAGTTGACGCTAAGTTGCACAAGATCATGAACGACATCTTCGACATGTGTGTTGAATATGGTAAGGAAAAAGGCGGTAAGATCAACTACGTAAAGGGTGCTAATATCGCTGGTTTCATGAGAGTTGCAAAGGCTATGATGGCTCAGGGTATTATCTAATAGATAATTTCAACTCTAAATTATAAAAGCTCGCTTCGGCGAGCTTTTTTTATGTCTTGTTCCCGAAAATTCCTCTTAATTTGGCCACAATCTCCGAAATTATATGTAGGTTTGCACAAAATTATTGACATGGAAAGTCTATTGACTGAAATAAAGGCTGCAAATCAAGAATTGTTCGGACAAATTGTCGAATATCGCCGTCATATACATCAAAATCCAGAACTTTCGTTTCAGGAATTTGAAACAGCAAAATATATTCGTAACATATTGCATGATAATGGAATCTCAACAGATGATAGTTTCGGTGACAATGCAGTAATTGCTGTTTTGGGCGATGGAGGAGAAACTGTAGCACTGCGTTCCGACATCGATGCGCTTCCTATTTGCGAAGAAGTGGATTTGCCATTCAGGTCGCGTAACGAAGGTGTAATGCATGCCTGCGGACACGATGCTCATGCCGCATCGCTTTTGGGAACAGCGCTGATATTGAAACGATTTGAAAAATATATTCACAATCGTATTGTATTGATTTTCCAGCCGGGCGAAGAACTTTGTCCTGGAGGAGCCAACATATTGGTGCAAAAAGGTCTGCTCGAGAAATACGACATCAAGCGTATTGTCGGTATGCATGTTTCATCGGAATTGCCAACCGGAAAATTCCTTTTCGGCTGCGGATACCTTATGGCGGCAACCAACGAGCTATACATTAAGTTTCACGGAGTTGGCGGACATGCTGCTATTCCGCAGAAGCGTAGCGATACTGTGCTTGCCCTTGCCGATTTTCTTGTCGAGGTTCACAGAATGCAGGATTCGCTTACCGATGATATGCCGTTTGTTGTAGCTTTCGGAAAAATTGTTGGAGACGGGGCTTTGAATGTCGTTCCGCCAGAGACATCCGCAGATGGCACAATGCGAACTTTCAATCCAGTGCTGCACAAAACGATAGAGGAAAATCTAAAACGCATATCGCAACAATCGGCCGCAAAGTACAAATGCACCGCTGAACTCGAAATCCGCAAAGGTTATCCTGCGGTATATAATAATCCTGAAGTTACGAAAGTGGTACGCAGTCTTGCTGTTGACTATGTTTCGGAATCCAATATTGATGAAATGCCGTTGAAAATGACAGCCGAAGACTTTGCTTACTATTCTGAAAAGATTCCAGCAACATTTTTCCGTGCAGGCATAATGGGCAACGGCAGGGGAGAAGTCGGTCAGCACAATCCGAAATTTGACCTTGATGAAGAAGTTTTTCGTGAATCGGCTGGACTTATGGCGTATATTGCGTTGAATTTGAATGGTTGACGAAGTCCTGTCATGCTGTCTGGCAGAAGACTTGTTCGACTGCAAGACTGATAGACCGTCATACAGCAAGACACTTAGACTATAAAAATACTAACCAAATACATTACACAATGAAAAAACTTTTGATGTCGGAAATGGGGCGCTTGTCGATTGAGCAGTTCAAGTCGGTGAAGAAGAATCCTTTAGTCGTAGTGCTTGACAATGTGCGCAGTCATCACAATGTTGGTGCGGTTTTCCGCACTTGCGATGCTTTTGCATGCGAGCGATTGTTGTTGTGTGGAATTACTGGCACTCCACCTCACCGCGACATACAAAAGACCGCATTAGGCGCAACCGAAAGTGTGGAATGGAGATATTATGAAAATACCATAGATGCAATTGTTGAATTGAAATCGTTTGGTTATAAGATTGTTGCGTTGGAAATTGCAGAGGGTAGTATTCCTGTCGATTCCTTTGTGGCAGTAGATGGCGAAAAGTATGCACTTGTTCTTGGCAATGAGGTTGATGGCGTGGAAGATGCTGTTATGGAACTTGCTGACATTTGTCTTGAGATTCCGCAGTTTGGCACAAAGCATTCGCTCAATGTTTCTGTAAGCGGAGGTATTGCGATTTGGGAAATATGCAAGAAAGTATTACACGCAGTTTCTCGCTAAAATTCGGGCATAAAAAAACCGAATGAACTAGCGCTCATCCGGAAAACAATATGAAAACAATTCTTTTATCCCCTTAATCTAATAGGTACCCCGGGCCGGGGTCGAACCGGCACGATCGCAATGATCACTGGATTTTAAGTCCAGCGCGTCTACCTATTCCGCCACCAGGGCACTTGTTCTTTTAAACTTCAAAAGAGCGTAAAAAAAAAGAGCGAGAAACGAGACTCGAACTCGCGACCCCGACCTTGGCAAGGTCGTGCTCTACCAACTGAGCTATTCTCGCTAAAAGCGATGCAAAGGTAATACAAATTTACAATTACTTCCAAATATTTTTTTCACTTTTTCGTCTTTATTTATATTGCTATTGATTTTCAAAATATTACCAATGCTTTATTCGGATATTATTACTCTATTTTTCCCTTTTTTTACTAGGTAAAGTATAGCCTAGCGGGAAGAAAACATCATATTGCCAAGCGAGATACATAAAAAAGAATCAAAAAACATAATCTCCTCTATGGTATTACGCTTGCAAAGTATGCTTTTGTGGAATCGGAATAATCAATTAGTTTTGTAGCAACAAAAATTACAAAAATGAAAACTATAGTTTCTACGATATTACTCCTAATGCTGTTTGGCATTGTATCGGCGCAGGTTGACACAAAATTTTCCACGTCCAACTTTCCTGGAAAGGCAAGTGAAGTAAATGCAGCAAAGTCTAATATTAAGACTGGCGACGAATTGTTTTATGCGGGGGACTTCGCCAATGCACTAAGATACTATATGCAAGCACAGAATTTCAATCCAAACAATTCCGATCTCAATTATAAAATAGGAATCTGCCATTTCAACTCGATGCAAAAATCTCAGTGTCTGGAATATTTTGAAAAGGCTTACAAGCTGAACAAGACCATTGACAGGCGAATTCTATACTACATAGGATGTGGCTACCACTGGAATTATCGGTTTGAGGAGGCAAAGAAATGCTACTCCGACTACATGAAAACATTGAAAGACAAGAATGAGCAAGCCGAAATACGCCGTCTTATCCAACAATGTAATAGTGGTGTTGAGATAATGAAGGACACTGTTGATGTGGAAATTATTAACCTTGGTGAAAACATTAACACAGAATATCGCGAATACGGTCCTCTGGTAACTTCCGATGGCTCAAAACTTTATTTCACATCGCGTAGAAAAGGCACGACGGGAAACCAAATAGCCGAAGATGGAATGTACTACGAAGACATTTACGAAAGTGCGCACACAGCAAGCGGTTGGACAAAGGCCCACAACATCGGTTCGCCGCTAAACACCAAAATGCATGATGCCATCGTAGGACTTTCGCCCGACGGCCAGACAATGTATGTTTACATGGACGACAATGGCGGTGATATCTATGTTTCGATGCTAAAAGGAAGCAAGTGGCAGAAACCCAAGAATATATCCGAAAATATCAATCGCGAGTCGCACGAGTCACGCGCCTGCCTTTCTTCCGATAACAGAACTTTATACTTTATTTCTGGCAATAACAGCAAATCAATTGGTGGTCGCGACATATTTTATTCTACACGCGACAGAAGTGGTAACTGGTCGAAACCAATTAATATAGGTAAGCCAATAAATTCCGAATATGATGAGTGCGATGTATTCATTCACCCCGATGGTAGAACGCTGTATTTTAGTTCCAACGGGCATAACACCATGGGTGGTTACGACATTTTCAAGTCGGTTAGGGACATCAACGGCAACTGGTCGGAGCCAGAAAACCTCGGTTATCCTATCAACACGCCTCTCGATGATGTGTTTTTTTCGATAACCGCTAGCGGACGCAATGCCTATTATACCTCTGTACGTCCCGACGGTTACGGATTGCACGATATTTACGAGCTTAAGTTCCCGACAAAAGAAACCAAGCAAAATGCGCCAAAAGTTCTCGTAACGCTCGTTAAAGGAACAATTACCGATGCCGACAGCGGTTCTCCGCTCGAAGCCGACATCGAAATTATCGACAACAGCAAAAACGAGATTATATCTACTTTCAAATCAAACAGTTCAACTGGAGCTTACATTGTGAACCTGCCATCGGGAAAGAACTACGGACTTAGCGTAAGCCGCAATGGTTACCTTTTCCACAGCGAAAACTTCAACCTTGCCGACACCGCCGACTTTCAGGAAGTGGAAATTGATGTCAAGTTGAAAAAGATTCAAGTCGGCACCACAATTATCCTGAAAAACATATTCTTCGACTACAACAAATCGACATTACAACCAGAATCTTATGCTGAACTCGACAGGGTAGCTGAAATTCTAGGAAAACAGCCAAATCTTAAAATCGAGATTTCTGGCCATACCGACAACCAAGGTAGCCTGAAGTACAATACCGATTTGTCGGAATCAAGAGCTAAAACTGTTGTTGATTACCTAATAGGAAAGGGCATTGCCGAAAGCCGCCTGACCTACAAAGGCTACGCCTACGAAAAGCCTATTGCAACAAACGATACAGAAGAAGGTCGCAGTGCAAATAGGAGGGTGGAATTCAAGATATTGGAAACCAAGTAGGGGCTGGTTTCAAACCTGCCCCTACTTGGGATTATATTCCGATAAATTCAAAATCTTTTGATAATCAGTTTCTTCAAGAAGTCCTGTTAGCGAGACCTCGTTGTTTTTTACGTACGCCTTAACAATTTGTAAACCAGTCCAATTCGCTACACGAGCAGGACATTCTTGTCCAAACGGAGAAGTAAATGGAGCATTCTCGGTAAATTTCCGAATAGTAAACAAATCTGTAGAGAACAGATACCCATTCTCAATCATACTTGTCCACATATCGCGTTCAAAATGATGGCAGTATCGAAGTTCCTCGTCGGTGTACATGAGCCTGTCGGTTTCTGCCATATCTGGAAACATCGCTTCGAGAAAATACAGAAGCATTCCGTTGTAAATCATCGTATTGACAAGATTTTCGGTTTCTGGCTTGTAGGGATGTTTGTCGCGAAACCATTCCGACATGACATCAATGGGAATTCTATTGCGTTGCATCTCGCGCTTTGCAAATTCAGGAATCTGCAACATATCGTACAATTTGCAATCCGTTCCAAGATATTTCTCCAAACCAATGCCCACATAGTCGTCCATAAGTACAATCGACTGGTTGAAACCTGCCACAAAAGTTACTACGCGCGGCAACTTTTCATCAGGATAATAATAAAGCATGTGGCGAAAACCGTTGTTCAATGTTTTCTGTACATCATCGCAGTTCGCAAACTCTTTGTTAACAGCATCATACGCTTCCACAACAGAATAGTCGGAGAAAAATACGCGCAAACATTCATAATATGACTGGTCGCTGTACGAACCGCACGAAATCACCCTTAAATTGTACAGATCGAAGAATATAGGATACTTGTCGGCAAGTTTCCCAATTGTCGAGAACGAAACATTATTGGAGCAAGCATAAAATTCCTGATCGAACCGCTCTACAGGCACATTTACATCTATGTCGGAGACATTGACATCAAGCGGGTTGGATTTGCACGATGCAAGAATAGCGGCGACAACAATAAATACAATAATCAGCCTTTGCATATCACTTCAAAATTAAGCCCTGCAAAATTAAAAATAGAATCGCTCACTGCGAAAAAAAAGATTGGCGAATGACAAAAAATATATAACTTTGCGTTTTTGTGATTTTATAATTTATGTTTAATGTAAATAAAATGATATGAGAAAAATTTTCATTATTTGCGCTGTCGTTTTGATTTCTGCAACATCAGTTTTTGCTCAAGAAGCAACCAAAACACAAACAAAAAACAAAATAGCAGGTGGTCTTTACCTTAAAGGCGGTATTTCGTGGTTGATGTCCGACAGCAAATCGTTCCTGTCAAACAACAAGGCAAAACTCACATACGGATTCGGCGCTACAATGGACTGGAATTTCTCACAGAATTTCTCCCTCAATATTACAGCAGGACTTTGCAACCTCGGTGGTACTACAGAGTTCAAGTATGGATTAATTGATTTGAAAGACATTGACGGAAAATTAATTCCAACGTCAAACGATACATCATTTGCTCCTCACAGCTATAAGTACTCGACAACCTACATCGAATTTCCTATCGGAATAAAAGGTTGCACAAACGAAATCGGTTATTTTACATATTTTTTGAAACTTGGAGTTGACCCGATGGTCAGGATAAAATCAAAGATAACTCCTGAAACCAAAGAAGTTTACATCATTTCTAAGTCAACAAACCTATTTAATATCGGATGGTTCGTTGGTGGTGGTGCGGAATGGACTTTGGCAGGCAACACTAAGCTTCTGTTCGAAATCGGATATTTGGGAACATTTTTCGATTTCGACAAAATTGAATCATGGAAAGGTGAAGATAAGCCGGAAGAAAAATTCAATCCAGCCATCAAATTCAACGACATCAGTCTGAAAGTCGGTGTAATATTCTAACCTATGTCTGACATAATTCCTCCAGTAAGCAAAAAACTGCTACTCAGCGAATTGACAAAAGACAAGATGCTGAGACGGACGAATTATGGTGCAAATGAAATATACGTATTCACGCACGACCAATGTCCCAACCTAATGCGTGAACTTGGTAGGCTGCGTGAAATTACTTTCCGTGCTGCGGGCGGCGGTACAGGCAAGGATGCTGACATTGATGAGTTTGATATTTCTGACGAAGCGCCTTACTGTCAGATGATTGTCTGGGATCCGCAACATAAACAGATCGTTGGAGGATACAGGTTCATTCTTGGCGAATATGCGACAGACAATCCCAATGCAAAACTTGCCACGGGACATATTTTCGACTATTCCGAAAAGTTTGTAAAGGACTATCTTCCATATACTATTGAACTCGGTCGCTCGTTCATACAGCCCGATTATCAGTATCTGAAAAACTTCCGTCGCGGACTTTTCGCACTCGATAACCTGTGGGACGGCGTGGTGGCACTGACATCCGAGTACAAGCACATTAAATATTGGTTCGGGAAATTCACGATGTATAAGACATACAATGAAAAGGCAAGAAATCTGCTCTTGTCGTTCCTGCATTTGTATTTTCCAGATAACGAAAATCTAGTATTGCCCAAGCAACCAATTGACTTTGAGTTTGAGACGAACAGGAAAGTTTTTGTAGGCAACAATTTTTCAAACGACTACAAAGAACTGAAATCGCTGTTGAAAAGTAATAATTCAAAGATTCCGCCATTGGTAAATGCATACATGAAGCTTACGGATACCATGAAAACCTTTGGCACTACCGAAAATCCAGAATTTGGCGAGGTGGAGGAAACCGGAATTCTATTGAGCATTGACGACACCCACGAATCGCAGCGCACACGGCATCTGAAAAACTACAAAACTCTTATCGACATCAACTCCATTTATCCGAGCAAGCTAAAGTAAAATGCGAAAATTACTTATTGTCATATTGCTTTGTTGCAGTGTGCCATTTGTTTTCAATCGGGCATTTTCGCAGAACCTTGTGAAAAACCACAGTTTCGAGAATGCATGGTCGTGTCCCGAGGATTATTGCGGTTATGCTGTAAAGTATCCATTTCCCGACTGGATTAATCCCAACTATGGCACTCCGGACCTCATGCACTCGTGCAGTGCAATGCGTGCTGGCGTTCCCGAAAACTTTGCCGGATATATGTACCCTTACGACGGGGGAGCTTACGCTGGCATTATCCTTCGTGAAAAATTCGATGATTCACTAAAAGTCTATAAGGGCGTTTCTCGGGAATATTTGCAGACAAAACTTACTGAACCTCTGAAAAAAAACACTCTGTACTGTGTGAAATTCTATTATGTAAACGCAAAGAAATCAATGTATTCTGTTGATGCACTTGGGATAACGCTTACAGTTAATCAGATAAAGGCAAAAAACGCAGACAGGATTCTTCAGCGACCGCAAATCACAAACCGCCCAGGACACATTATGGACAATATGGACGAGTGGACGGAATTTTGCGGCTATTACCGTGCACGAGGCGGAGAACATTACCTGACAATCGGAAACTTTTTGGACAACAGCACAACCCAGTATGTCACAAACCATAATGAGTATTCCGACTCGGCATTTTTCTACGCATACTACCTTATCGACAATGTGTCGGTTTTTGAGATCGAATCGGAATTTGAGTGTGGTTGCATTAACGACCTTGCCTGGAGTTCCGATTGGAAATCTGATACTTTCGATCCAGCGACAGGCTACAATACAAAGAAAACCAATGACACGGGCAATAGTGGTAGTTACGGTCCCGCAAACAACTCCGCTTCGGAAAATGGCAATGGTAACAACGAAAGCGGTAATGGTAACGGTGTCGATTCATCGAGCCATCTGAAAGCTGACCCCAACGAAACCGATGCTACCGGGTTGAAGACGCAAATCACTCGCGAAGCATTTGACAATGCTGAAATTGGTGACCGTTTTCGTCTGAACCAGATATATTTCGAATTCAACTCATCAGAATTGCTTGCAATGTCGTACATACAGCTTGATTCGCTGTACAACATTCTTGAGCAGAAACCATCAGTCCGAATCGAAATCCGTGGGCATACTGACAATATCGGCAGTGAAAACTATAACAAAAAGCTTTCGGTTGAGCGTGCCGCCTCTGTTTACAACTATCTAATCGAAAAAGGCATTCCCAAAACTCGCATGAAATATCGTGGCTTTGGTCCCAACATTCCAGTTGCCGATAATAGCACTGAGCTAGGCAGGGAACTAAACCGAAGAGTTGAGATACTGATTGTAGAGTTATAGGCTGATGCCGTTTCTAAGTTTACGGGCTTGCAGGCTGAATGTCTAACCGCCTTAAAGCCAATTGACTTTTATCCGTTTCTGGTAGCCGTATAGTATGCTGTCCCCATGAGCCTTAAGGCATTTAACGATGGGGGCAATGAAAACTACTGCTACCAGCAAAATCGTCAATCCCCTTGCATCTTGTCAGTCCAAATCGTAAATCGTAAATCTAAAATCCAAAATCGTATATCCTCCTTTATTCTTTCCCCTGCTTATATTTGCTTGGTGTAATTCCTGTCACCCGTTTGAAATATCGGCTGAATGTGGCGAGGTCGGGGAAGCCCATGCGCTCGGAAATCTCCTGTAGCGATAGTTGCGGTTCTGCGTGAATTAACTTTTTTGTCATCAATATCACATGCTGTTGTATCCAGTAGTTGACGCTATGCCCTGTTTCGTGCTTGATGGCAGTGCTGAAATATTTGGTTGACAGGCAGAACAGCGAGGCGTAAAATTCCACTGAACGGTGCTCCATATAGTGCTTGGCAATGGCATCGTAGAGGCGCGAACTGATGTGTGAGTTGGCTGATATACTTTCGCCTTCGTTTTCGGCGCGGAAAGCATTGATAACTTGCACAAATATATGCAACTGGGCAAGAAGCATATCGCCATTGTTCGATATATGGTCTATGCGCGAGACTATGCGAAGTGAGTCAACAAGAGTAAGAACATCGTTGTATTGTTCGGGCGTGAGGATGAAATGCGGATGTTGCTCGTAGCGGAATCGGCTGCTGTGGGCATTCAGGATGGCAAGTCGTTCGTAAAGTTTTTCGGAAACTACTATCAGCGTGGCCAGATAGTCATCGGACGAACTGTGGGTAAGCAGTGAGTGGTTGGGATATACTATGGCAATGTCGTACTTCTCAAAATTCTCAATCTCGCCGTCGTATTCGGTGCAGACATTTCCACGATGATTGATGCATATAGTATAATGTGGTGACACATATTTCTCTCCATATATTGGCATCCTTCTGACATTGTCAATAACCAATATGCCCTTTTGGTTGATTTCGTCAGTCATCCTTGTGATAAAATTCTCGTTGCCTTCCATTTTGCTTTTGTTTTGTGTTTAGGTCGCAAATTTAGTGAAAAAAGTATTTTTTGCAAAAAAAAAGAGTTTTTGCAAAATAATCAATCCATTTTGATAAGTAATATTACCTGTTTAAAGGTACTTTTGCCATACTGAAAATTGTCTCTCAATTAAATTGAGTGGTGTTTTATAAGAAAATATGTAAATTTGTAATTAAATTTAATGTTATGGATAGGAAAGTTTTAATTGCATTGGTCTTTATGCTGGCAGTGTTTGCGAGTGTAAAAACCCATGCGCAGACGACGGATATTACCGCCTATTGCAGAGAGAATGTCAATTGTGCGTCTGAGTTTTTACAGGACGTGAAGAAGTTTTATTTCGAAGGTGAGAACATTGTCTTCAAGTTGGGCGATGGAACCACAACTACTTTGCCAATGTCGGCTATCAAGAAGATGACCTTGACCTACAATCAGGGCGACCTTACCGAAATTGATGAATTTGCAGGCGAAAATGGATTTTATCCGAATCCGGTTTCAGACATGTTGTATTTCAACTTTAATGTTGGTACAGATGTGATTATGCAAATCTATTCGGCAACAGGTCAGCTTGTCAGGGAAGAAAACCTTTCGTTGGATGGTGCAATCGATGTCAGTGATTTGAATGAAGGTCTTTACATTGTAAGGATTGATGGTAAAACCTATAAATTCAGCAAGTTATGAAAAAGATATTAATATTATTGGCATTAACATTGTCGGTTCTTGCTATTTCGGCACAGAACAAAGTTCTGTATTACAGTGGTGGCAATGTAATATATACAAAGAACATAGAGAATGTTGACAGCGTAAGTTTCTTACCAACAGGAACTTCAACTGCATATACCAACATTAGTAACGAGACCCCATTCAGTTTCCCGATAATGGGTATTGACAGCATTGTGCTTTATATGCCGGCTCTTGACAATATCGACCCAGAACAG
>JAFZLK010000066.1 GCA_017551515.1 Bacteroidales bacterium
CACCGCGGTCTGCCGTTTCAGCAACTTTTCTGCGTATGATTTTGTGACAACAAATTGCGATTTGCTGTATTTCATTTCACAGACATTTACAACATCATCAGCACGGTCTATCAGCAGGTCTATTTGCATTCCATCGGTGCTTTTGCTGCCTTTTATAACTAACTAAGACTCTATTATTAATAGATGTATATACGGTGTGCGCAAACAAGAACCAACAAGAACCAATTATGTCTGATTTTTTTTATATTCTTTTGCGGTGAGAAAATTCAACAAAATGACAAATAGTAAATTTTAGTAATAATTTAAATTTTAGGTAAAATGGAAAAAAGTTTTATTAGTCAGTTGGCAGATGCAGCTCTGCACTTTCTTTACAGAATCGTTTATTTTTTGTTCATTATGCCGTTTGATTTGTGGCGTAAGGCAGTAAGCCGTCTTTCAAAGCAAAGACAGGAAAAGTCGCTGGATATTACAAAGATAGAAACACAGTGGCCTTTCTTGTCGTTCATCAAGCGCTTTACATTGGATTTCTTTATTGATGGTTTGATTTTCATAGTTCCGTTGCTTATGATAATCATACTTATTGTTGGATGTATGGATGATTTCTTGATGGGATTGTTCTCGTTCATAGGAAGTTACTTCGTCCTGCCTATAGGATTTTCTCTAATGAGAGACTTTTTGACATTGACAATCTTGCCGTTCAGGAAGTTCTTAAGTTGGGTAAGCAAACCTGCTCAATATGTTGATATAAAGCATAGTGGAGAAATAAAACAGAAATAATAATTTTTAGTAATAATTTAAAATTTTAGTAAAATGAAGAAGTTAATAGTTTTAGGAATGTTCGCATTTGCCGGACTGATGATGTCAAGTTGCTGCAACGATTACGATTGCTTAATTGAAAAGTATTCAAAAACCGATGATCCGAAGGAATTGGTTGAAATTGCAACCAAGATGGAAAAGTTGGAGAAAGAAGGTAAAGAAATGACAAAAGAACAAAGAAAGGCTTTCCGTAAGGCAACGAAAGAAAAATCCGATAAAGTCATGGACGAGATGAAGGATGAAATGAAAAAGTATGACCTTGACTAAAGCGGTTGTAATCATAAGTTTAATTAATATTTAAAGTCTAAATAAAATGAAGAAGTTGTTTTTTATAGTAGCAAGTGCCTTGATTTGCACATTATTTATTTCGTCATGTAACGGTTCAAATGAAAAGGCAGTTGAAGAAAATTTAGAACCGGTAGAAACACGCAGTGATGTTGAATTGGCAGCAGATGCCTATTATGGATTGCTGGCAAATGGTAATTTTAAGGCAGCGGTGCAAAGTACATACGATTATAATAAGGAAATGACCCCTGAAGAAGAAGAGTCAATGGATGCGATGCTTGATATGTCAGCCGATAAAATTGATGAAGCCATGAAAGAGAAGGAAGGAATAAAGGAATATGTATTCTCTAACGAAGTTGTCAATGGCAAAAATGCAACCATAGATGTTGAGATTACATACGGAAACGGAGAGAAAGAGGTCAAGACAGAGACTTTGAAAAAGGTCGAAGATACTTGGTATATTAAATAATTCATAAACAAAAATATTATTAAATGAAAAGGTTAATAGTTTTAGGAATTATTGCAATAAGCGGACTAATGGTGTCAAGTTGTTGCAACAATTATGATTGCTTGATCGATAAATTCTCGAAGTCGCAAGATCCCAAAGAAATGGCAGAGATAAAAATCAAAATAGATGAACTGAATGAGTCAGGCAAAACAATGACTGACGAACAAAATGAAAGGTTATATAAGGCCATAAATAAAGATATCAGCTATGACTTATATAAAGAATATAAGGAAACTTATCGTAATTTAAGGAAAAACAGAAAAAAATAACACTATGAATAGAATGTTTATATTTTTTATGGCAGTGACATTTGCGTTTGGGTTATTGTCCTGTAGTTCAAAGGATAAATCTCCTTGTCCCAATGCCATTACATCTGAAGATGTTGACAGGAAGAAAGCAGAAAAAGTTTCTGAGTCGGCGACAAATGAAGATGACTATTCTTACGAAGATGCTATGAGAGATGCAGAACGTGAGTATGAAGATGCTTTGAGTGAAGCGGAAAGAGAATACAACGAAGCATTGGAGGAAGCCAAAAGCATAACCGATGACGAGGAATACCAGAAGGCTCTCAAAGCATCAGAAAAGAGCATGGAAGCAACGACTAAGGCTGCAAAGGCAGCTGAAAGTGGTGATGTCGATGACGCAATGGATGCCTACAAGGATGCAATGGACGCTTACAAATCGTTAGGATACTAATTCTTCATATAGAGTAGTATTATTTATGTTTTAAATGTTGGTCGGCGGAGAAATCTGCCGACTTTTTTTTGCGAAACCTTATTTGATGGCGTTTTTCAAAGAAAAAATATTCTTTTTGCATTATGCAAAATAGATAGAGAAAATTCCCATAAATTCAAGATTTTTTATTTATTGCAGCTTAATAGATGTTTTGTTGAATATACTCCGATTTTAGAACAAAAATAAGATGTTTATGCTCCGCATTTGAAACAAATCTTAATTATTTATAGTCTAATTTTAGAACAAATTTATATTTGTTATGCTCCGTATTTGAAACATTTTTTTTTGTAATTAATTATAATATAGTATCTTTGCAAAAAATATTATTTATGTATAGCAGGGATGCAATATCGCAGTTAAAAGAATGGGCGGAAAGCGACCATAGGAAACCGCTTATAGTAAGAGGTGCACGTCAGGTGGGAAAGACATCGGTTGTGAAGGAATTTGGACGTAGTTTCGAGAATTTTATATATGTAAATCTTGAAGATAAGATATATAGGGATATCTTCGATAATTTTGTAAATCTCGATTATCTATTAGTCCAACTTTATGCTTTAAACGGAAAGCCTATTCGTAAGGGCAAAACCTTGATATTTTTTGATGAGATACAGAATTCTGCGGAAGCAATAAAGCAGTTGCGGTATTTTTATGAGGACAAGCCCGAAATATATGTTATAGCGGCTGGATCCTTGCTCGAAACTTTGATAAATGTGCATCTTTCTTTTCCTGTTGGGCGAGTCCAGTATATGGCTATGCATCCGTGTTCGTTCCGAGAATTCCTTGTCGCAACGGGCAGCGAGCATATACGCCGTTATATAGAGGAGCATCCCGAACACGCATCGGCTTTCCACGACACCTTGATGTCCGCCTTTCGCAGTTATATGCTTGTCGGTGGTATGCCCGAGGCGGTCGCTATGTTTGTAGAAACGAAGGATGTACTCTCGTTAGATGGTATTTACGAATCGCTTCTGCGCAGTTATCGAGACGATGTTGAAAAGTATGCGCGTAACAATTCACAGGGAGCAATCATAAGGTTTATAATAGATAAAGGCTGGACGCAGGTTGCTTCTAAAATTACGCTTGGCAAGTTTGCTGGTTCGGAATATAGGGCAAGGGAAATGGGTGAAGCATTCCGTACATTGGAACGAGCCTATCTGCTTGAACTGGTATATCCCAACTCTAATACTATCCCACCAGTTCTTCCTCAGCATACCCGTGCACCGAAACTTATATGGCTTGATGTTGGGCTTGTCAACTATGCTGCCAATATTCGAAAGGATATTTTTGTGGCAAGCGATGTTGTTGATGTGTGGCGAGGTGCGATAGCCGAACAGGTTGTGGCTCAGGAACTTCTTACATTGTCCGATAATGTGAATGCTCAACGATATTTTTGGAGTCGTCCAAAGTCAGATGCAGAGGTGGATTTCGAGTATATGTTCGAGGGAAAGGTTGTGCCGATAGAGGTAAAGTCGGGACATAATGCCAAGTTGCTTTCTCTTCACGAATTTATGGATTCCTGCAATCACGATGTTGCTGTGCGCGTGTGGTCGAAGCCATATCAGGTTGACAGAGTGAAGACAAAAAGCGGAAAAGAGTTTAGTTTGCTGAATGTGCCATTCTATATGGTTGGCTTCCTGCCACGAATATTGTCGGAGTTTATTCCTGCTGTAGAAATGAAATTCTAGGTTGTAGATGTTTATGCTCCGCATTTGAAACAAAATACAGATAATTATCCTCCGTATTTGGAACAAATTGGTGCTATTTATGCTCCGCATTTGAAACAAAATTTTGGTGGTACAATCCAATTTGTCGCAATTTTTTTCACACATCAATTGGACTATAAATACATTTGAGTTTTTTCCAAAATAGTCAATTTTTTGCAACTTTGGAAAAAACTCAGATGTTGAAAATATGCTCATATTATCACGCTATGAACGGATTTGGGTGTTTTTTTCTTTGCCCTACCCGCTAATTTATGATGAAAATCGTCCAAGTTCCCAAGTGAAATCCGTCCAAGTTCCCAAGCAAAAATCGTCCAAGTTCCCAAGTGAAAATCGTCCAAGTTCCCAAATGGATAAAAATAAATTTGTATAACTCATTTATATGCAGTATCTTTGCGGTGATTTTAAATATGCTGTTTTATGAGTGCTTATAGACATCGAATTGCTGACTATATGTTGGCAGAAAGATTGAGAAGAAAAGGTGCAGTTTTGGTAGAAGGGCCAAAGTGGTGCGGTAAGACAACTACCGCTGCACAACAGGCAAAAAGTGTCCTCTATATGGCCGACCCAATGACAAGACAGCAGAATCTTCAGGCGGCAAAAGTCAATGTGCAGCATCTTCTCAAGGGCGACAATCCTCGTCTAATTGATGAATGGCAGATTGCTCCTTCGTTGTGGGATAGTGTTCGCTTCGAGGTTGACCAAAGAGGCGGATACGGGCATTTCATTCTGACTGGCAGCAGCGTGCCGCCTTCAATGGATGATATATTTCACTCGGGAACGGGCCGTTTCTCCAAATTGAAAATGCGAACAATGTCGCTGTATGAGTCGCAGGATTCATCTGGTGAGGTCAGTTTTAGGGACTTGTTCGAAAATCCGCAGTCGTCGCTTAACGGTGGTAGCAATATAGACATAAACAGGTTGGCTTTTCTGATTTGCCGAGGCGGTTGGCCGGGAGCGTTGGATTTGAAGGAAAAAGATGCGCTTGCACAGGCTTACGATTATTATGATCTGGTTTGCGACAGCGATATTTCCCGTGTTGACAATGTGGAACGCAATCCACAACGAGTCAGACTGTTAATGCGTTCGTATGCCCGCCATCAAGGGACAATGGCAACGATAGGTACGATACTTGCCGACATGAAAGCAAACGAGGCCACTTCGTTGTCGGACAATACGGTGTACGATTACATAAATGCTCTTAAAAAGATTTTTGTCATTGAAGATATGCCAGCGTGGAATCCTAACTTGCGCAGCAAGACCGCTTTGCGTACAAGCGACAACCGTTATTTTATAGATTCCGCCATAGCAACATCAGCCTTGGGCGCAAGTCCCAACGACCTTATTAATGATTTGAACACAATGGGATTGCTATTCGAGACGCTTGCTGTGCGCGACCTCAGAGTGTATGCCGATGCTCTTGATGGGCAGGTGTTCCACTATCGCGACAAGAAAGGTCTTGAATGTGATGCAATATTGCATCTTAGAAATGGCTCGTATGGTCTTATTGAAATAAAACTTGGTGGCGATGACTTGATAGAAGAAGGTGCAAATTCGCTAAAAAAACTTGCTGACGAAATTGATACCACTCGTATGAAATCTCCTTCTTTTATGATGGTACTCACAGGTGTCGGTGATTTCCCATACAGGAGGGATGACGGTGTTATGGTTGTGCCTATTGGTTGTTTGAGAGATTAACGAAAAAAAGCCAAGTTCCCAAGTAAAATTCGTCCAAGTTCCCAAGTAAAAATAAGCCAAGTTCCCAAATGAATAAAAATATTATATACAACTTATTGGTAATAAGTAATTTGTAAAATATGTTTTTTCTACAAAAAAATGGCGTATATTTTTTTGTGATGATTGCATATTTTTATGTAATTTTGCAGTTGTACTTCAGATTTACATAAAATGGCGACAAGTTATATATCACGTTATTTGGAGAAAAATCTTGGTGAATACCTTGATAGTTTTCCTGTTATAACAATTACAGGTCCTAGGCAGTCGGGCAAAACAACTTTGATTAAGCGTTTTTTTGCCGATTATACCTATTTTTCACTTGAGAATTACGATGTGCGCAGTATGGCGGAAAAGGACCCCAATGCTTTTCTCAACCGCGACAAGCACGGAATGATTCTAGACGAGGTTCAAAATTTGCCAATTCTCTTGTCGTATATTCAAAGTATTGTGGATGATGACCCTGAGCGCAAGTTTGTGCTTTCTGGAAGTTCACAGTTCGCACTGACGAAACAGGTTTCGCAGTCGTTGGCTGGTCGAACTGCCGTGCTTGAACTGCTTCCGCTTTCATATAACGAAATCGGCGAGAAGGTGTCGCAACTTTCTCTGGATAAAATCCTTATCAATGGTTTTTACCCAGCCGTTTATTCTGGCAGAAGCAAGCCGTCTTTGCTATATCCTTCATACATAAAAACTTATCTGGAACGCGACATCCGTGACCTGCTGAACATAAAGGATATGAGTATGTTTCGGACATTTATGTCGCTGTGCGCAGGTCGTGTTGGAACACTTTTCAACGCATCGGAATTGTCGTGTGAACTTGGCGTTTCGGCAAACACCATAAAGTCGTGGTTGTCGGTATTGCAGGCTTCGTACATTGTGTTTATGTTGCCACCATATTTTGCAAATGTTGAGAAAAGGTTGGTGAAAACGCCAAAACTTTATTTCTACGATACTGGGCTTGTGTGCTCGTTGCTTGGTATTGAAACCGAACAGCAATTGATGTACGACCGTATGAGAGGTGCGATTTTTGAGAACTTCATTGTGTCCGAGGTTGTGAAATATCGTTTCAACAATGGAAAAAGCAACAATCTGATGTTTTATCGCGATAGTAATGGGGTGGAAATAGACTTGCTTTTGCCATACGGTGACAAGTATTGTGGACTTGAAATAAAATCTTCGCAGACATATAATACCGATTTTGAGAAGGGCTTCCATCGTGCCGATGCAAAATTAATAGAGAAAATGCCGAGAAAGGCAGTTGTGTACTCTGGAACGCTTGAAAATATTATATCAGATATAAAATTGTTGAATTATAATAATCTACAATTTTTATTGAACGATTTTTATAAGTAAAAATTTATGTAATTTTGCAGTTGTACTTCTGATTTGCATAAAAAAATAAGGAAACTTGCCAATGGAACAGACATCGGATTCGGGATTTGTAGGAAAGCCATTTGTGGATAAAAGCACAAACGAATTTACCGATTATGTTGAAATGCCTTGTGGAGGTTTCAACAGACTGTTCCGAGCCAAGCGTTACGGCAAGTGGTTTGTGCTTAAGGGATTAAAGCTTGAATATTCGTCAAATCCGTTCTACAGAGAGTTGCTCGGCAAGGAGTTTGAACTTGGCATGATGCTTTCGCATCCCAACATTGTTACCATTCATGGAAGGGAATACGATGCCGTTCTTGGCGACTGCATTGTGATGGAGTATGTCGATGGCATGGCTTTGATGGATTTCCTTGATTCCAAGCCATCTGCTGAAGCAGTAAGGAAGATTGTTGACGAAATATTGTCGGCAATGTCGTACTTTCACGGTTTGCAGGTTGTACATCGCGACATTAAGCCGAGCAATATTCTTATAACACGCAACGGAAACAATGTAAAGATTATAGATTTCGGCTTTTCTGATACCGATTCACATGCTATTTTGAAGCAACCGGCTGGAACAGCACGTTACGCTGCACCTGAGCAATACGATGAAAATGTTGCAATCGACTGTCGTGCCGATATTTACTCGTTTGGCATGGTGCTGAAAGACATTGTTTCTGCGACAAAAATTGGCGGAAGCAAAGCGGTTGTGCGCAAATGTACTCAGTACGATAGGGAAAAACGCTATGCAAATGCTGCCGAGATCCAGAAAGCAATTGCTTTCCATCGACGAGCGAGGATTTTGGTTCCTGTTGTCGTTTTTATGGTTGCAGTTTTGACGGTTGTTGCATTTTGGGTTCGCAATGATAAAAATGTTTCGTCCGATGTTCCCAATATTATTTCAGATACCATCGTGAAGATTGATACTATATTTTCAGAAATTAATGATACTTCTTTGGCGGATTCTGTTGTTGCGCAAAGAGTTGTTATGGATGGTAATACCGATTATTCACAGTCGCTGTTTGATGAGGCAAAACTTCAGATAGATGCTTTAAGTGCCGCTATCAATGCAGAGTTGGCATCGGACACCTTGTTGACACAACAATATTTATACACCTATCTCACAAAATATTATTACTTGTCGCAGAAGAAATGTGATTCGATAGCATTGCAATTGCCAGAAGGAAGTGTGTTGCAGTCGCAGTTTGTATCGCACTGGGATGCATTGTACAAAAGGAGTTTCGAAAATATTCATGAAAAGTTCAAATCCTGTCCCAATTTGTATGATTTGTACCAAAGTGGGAAAATCACAAGGGAATTTTATCTGGAAAAATCTAAGCAGAACTTTAGGATGCAATATGAAATTGGGCTAATAACAAAGGATCAATACGAGGAAATGCTAATGCAGATAGATTTGTATTGATTACGATTAATGGTGTTTAAAACAAACAAATATTTGTGGAAATTTAATTTGTTGAATATATGCAGAGTAATGGACGATAGTTAATGAAAGCATTTTATAACAAAAATATGTGGGCATTACTTGAATGTCCACATATTTTTAACTTTTTGTTGTCCTGTACTAATACTCGTCCTCGTTGAAAAAGAAGTCGTCCTTTGAAGGATAGTCTGGCCAAATGTCTTCTATGCTTTCAAAGATTTCTTCGTCGTCTTCAATTTCCTGAAGGTTTTCGATAACTTCCAAATTTGCACCCGAACGGATTGCGTAGTCAATGAGTTCGTCCTTTGTTGCTGGCCAAGGAGCGTCCTCAAGTTTCGATGCTAATTCCAATGTCCAATACATATTCGTAATATTTTATTTCCTTAAATTTTGGGAGTGCGAAATAATGAAATTTTTTGCACTTAGCAGTTTAAATCCCAGAAAAAATCTTCTTTTTTATTAACAGCCATATATTTTCGTCCCAAAACGAATAAATAGTCGGATAATCTGTTGATATACAGCATGATATTTTTGTCAATAAAGCCGATTTTGCTCAGACTGACAATTCGGCGTTCGGCACGGCGACATACTGTGCGCGAAATGTTGCACCAACTTGTAATTTCGCATCCTGTGGGCAAAACGAAGCCTTTTTGTGGAGGAAGATTTTCGCTAATGCGGTCGATTTCTTTTTCTACATTGTTAATATCTTCTTCGGAAATCTTGTGGATTTTTGCGGTGATTTTTTCGTAGGCTTCCTCGTCGGGAGTTGCTAGGAACGAACCGATGCTGAAAAGTTTGTTCTGTATTATATTAATGGTATCATCGTCCGACTTTTCGATGCAGAAGTTGCGAATCATACCAATGTTAGAGTTCAGTTCGTCAATTGTGCCGTATGACTCAATACGGATGTCGTCCTTCTCGATGCGTGTTCCGCCAACCAATGATGTGGTACCTTTGTCGCCTGTGCGTGTGTATATTTTCATTGTGGTATGTATTATTTGTTTTAGATTTTATTCTTCGTTTTGTGGTATTTCTATAGTTTTAATGTTTTCTGTATTTGGAAGGTAATCGGTTGCTCTTTCTGAAGATATTACACTGTGACCAATTTGGCGTTCAATGTCTTGGCGTGCAAGGTTGGCGGCATTGCCACCGCTCTTTGCGACTTGTTTGTTTTCATCCATCGTTTTGGGATTCCTATGTTTAGAAATTTCGGTTGTTGCTGCTTCTGCCAATGTGTTTAAAGCTAATTCTAGGTTCGTCATGTTGTCGCGAAGGTTCTCTTTCGTTAGACCTTTGAATTGTTTGTATTCGCCAGTCGTCATACCACTCCAGGCTTTGGTGAGTATGTTTGTCAGAATTGCAAAGTCTTTTTGTTCGTGTATGCCCGAGCGTTTCCATTCGTTGGTGAGTTCGTTGCGTGTGCGAATTGATTTTAGACGGTTTTCTATCCATTTTTCGCTGTAACCTTGCCTTCGATAATCTTCCACTGCCATTTGGAACGTTAGTTCAGGGTCAATCATTTGGTCTATGCGTTGGGAGCCTACTTCGGCAAGCCATTGCTTGAAAGGTTCAGCCTTTTTGGATGGAATGGACTGAATTAATCGCAGAAGTTGTTCTATGTCAGCAACATCGGTAGTTCTTTTTTTGCCATCAGCAGCAGGTAATTTCAACTGGTGACAATTTGTCACCGTTTCATTTCCTTCTTCTTTTAACCTTTGTTTCAACTTGTTCCAGTATTTGCGACCATCAATACTATCCGTTAAAACCTGTACTACATCAACTATCGAAAAATAATACTTTTCCTTTTCCGCATCCCAAACAACGCGGACTTGTCTATTTTCGAAAAGTTGTATTGCAAAGTTGTCTTCCATTTCTTCTCTTTTGCCCATAAAAAATGGAAATCCACTAGGGATTCCCATTTTTATATATACATATTATTATTTATACTCCCTTACGGTGCCAGTTCCGTTGAGAACTTCGTTTCCGCAGATTGCAAGAGCAAGCATTTCGTTTTCGCCCTTGTAAATCTTTACGTTAGGAGTAATCCAGCTAATCTGGTCGGTAATCTGCTGCATCCATGGCTTGCTGTATGCAATACCGCCGGTGAGGATGATGGCATCAACCTTGCCCTTAACAACTGCTGCAAGACGACTGATTTCCAATGCAACCTGATAGCAGAATGCATCAACCAAGAGTTTGCTCTTCGGGTCGCCGTTGAGTGCGTCAACTTCTACCTTGTAAGCATCGTTTGTGCCAAGGTAAGCAACGAAACCGCCTTCGGCAGTTACCATCTTCTTAACCTTTGCCATGTCGTACTTGCCGCTGAAGCAAACTTCGATGAGCTTGCTGGCGTTGATAGAGCCAGAGCGGGTAGGCGAGAACGGACCGAGGCCGCAAAGTGCACGGTTAACTTCAACGCAACGTCCGTGCTGGTGAACACCAACCGATACGCCACCGCCCATGTGTGCGATGATAAGGTTGAGGTCTTCGTATGTCTTGCCGATTTCACGAGCGTATAGCTTTGCCGTCATCTTCTGGTTGAGGCAGTGCCAAATTACGCCTTCGCGAGTCGGGTCGAGGTCGAATTCTGGATGACCGGTAATCTTTGCGTATTCGGGACGTTCGTCAACAATACCCGGGTCGGCGATGTAAGCACATTCGAGGCCGATTTCCTTTGCAATACTGTCGGAAATGAGAGCGCCGAGGTTGCAAGCGTGCTTACCCTGAATACCAGCGCGGCATTCTTCGAGCATAAGTTCGTTTACACGGTAGGTTCCAGATTCGCAAGGACGGGTAAGACCACCGCGACCAACAACTATTGCTATCTCATCAGTGCTGATTCCGTGCTTCTTAACCATGTCGAGAATAGCATTCTTGCGGTATTCGAACTGGTCGGCAACCTCCTTGTACTGCTGTATTTCCTCGATTGGGTGCTTGATGTTTTCGGTGAAGATTTCGTTTTCGCCTTCAAATATCGAAGCCTTGGTCGATGTTGCTCCGGGGTTGATAATTAAGCTTTTATTCTTCTTTAATTCCATATATCTTTTGTGTTAATGATTACTTATTTAGCTGCAAGTGCTGCAAGAGCGATTGAGTACATCTTCGACTTTGCAGAGTCACCACGCGAGGTGAGAACGCAAGGAACTTTAGCACCCATAACCATTGCACCGAGGTTTCCGTTGCCAAACTTGGTTATGCTCTTGTAGAATACGTTTCCAGATTCGATGTTGGGGAATACAATGCAGTCTGCATCACCTGCAACCGGGCTTGTGAGCTTCTTGGTCTGTGCGCATTCCTTGTTGATTGCAACGTCGAGAGCCAAAGGACCGTCAACCAATGCACCCTTAATCTGTCCGCGTTCCGACATCTTAGCGATGATAGCTGCGTCAACACATGCCTGCATTCCTGGAAGCATTTGTTCGGTAGCTGCGAGAACTGCAACTTTCGGAGTTTCGATTTGCAATGACTTTGCAACCTTGATAAGGTAGTTGCAGATAGCAATCTTCTGGTTCAGGTCTGGAGCGGGGATGATTGCAACGTCACCAGCAACCAACAACTTGTGGTACAGCGGAATTTCGAAAACAGAAACATGCGACAAAACAGCCTTAGGACCTGGCATAAGTCCTGTTTCCTTGTTGAGGATAGCGCGCATGTACTTGTCGGTGCTGAGGAGACCCTTCATGAGAATGTCGCCTTCGCCCTTGTTGATGAGCGATACGGCAACAGCACCTGCCTTGTTTTCGTCGGCCTCCTGAACGATGCGGAACTTACTAACATCGAAATTGTGGCGAGCACAAACTTCCTTTATTGTGGCTTCGTCGCCAACCAATGTGCCTTCAACTATGCCTTCCTGTATTGCATTGTAAACTGCTTCGATTGTGTGGTCGTCATTTGCGTATGCAGCAACCAATCTCTTCTTTTCCCTTGTTTTGAGGACGGTTAGAACGTCATCTAATTTTTTAATATCCATGAGTTAAATTTTATTAAGTCGTTAATTTTTAAGTGCGACTAAATTAGTATTTTTTTGTGAAACAAACAGCCTGTTGGAAAATTTTTTTCAATAGAAAAGTTTTGTGGAGTGTTGATAAAAATATAATGCTAACATTTATAATAGTTTTGTATCTTAAGCTGTGATGTAAAAGTGTTTAATAACATTGTTTTTTTTTAGGTGTTTTGCTGTTTGACAAATGAAGATATTTGCCATAGGTTTTGCATTAAAAATGTTCTGATGTTATATGCTTGAATATGAATTAATTGATATAGATTGCGCCAAGATGTGATTTGTGTTATTGATATTTAGTGTTTTATGTGTTTTGAGCATAGTTGTGGATTGGTGTGAAGCGGATGGCTTGGGTAGAAAAGGAGGAATGAAGGCTTGTCTGGATGTCTGGCTGTCTGTTTGTCTTTTTGTCTTGCAGTCTTTCTGCCTTTTGTCCTGTTTGCTGTTAGTCTTTTCTCCTTCTAGCCTTTTCTTTTTCATTCGTCTGTAAAAAACAAAAGTTACTAACAATGTCGTGTGAATAAGTATAATAGTTTTGATGGTGGGGTATAAAGGTTTGGTCTTTTCTTGTAAAAAAGATAAATTGCAAGGTTAAATATTTGTGATGAGAATGTATCGTAAGGTAATATATATTCTATTGCATTGCATTGAGTATAAGGATATAAGAGTTCGCGGCTCATTGTGTGGTTTGGAACTATATTAATTACAGCAACGGTGAAAAACGAAAAAGATATGAATATTGCAAATACGATGAATATCTTCGCTACTATGACCAATGGTCTAAGTATATCGCAGCTAATAGGTGGTGCTGTTGGTTGCGCTAAGCGTTTTTCAACCATAATTCTTTTTTTGTCATTTTTTGTATGTACTGTTTATGCACAGGATTCATATACCGTAATAGTAAGATGCCCAATTGTCAAGGCTGGCACAAGTATAATTTCTTCAACTTATTCTGTTACATACAATAGATATCATCCTGACTATTCAGCATCGGTTACTGGAGCCTCTTATTCATATAGTACTGGAGAACTATCTGTTGGTAGAACTTATACTACAACGTTAACATATTGGGGACCTGGTAATTCGTATCATTCATCATGGTCAACATTGAGACAGTCTATAGGTTTTGTAAATTTCAATATAGGAGGAATCCCCAATTGCTTGACAGCGTTAGGCGCTACAATGACATTGAACCCAGAACCTCCTGATTTAACTAAAAATTACATTTTCACAATATATGGTCTAAATAGTATTCCAACTACTAATAATGCATCGAATTGGGACCTCCTTACAAATGCACCATCAAACGGAACTTATAATTATTATACAACAAAAGGTAATGCGTCATATTCAATTGGTATGTGGAATACTTATACATATACTGATAATACATCTTTGACGGAATATTCTGTGTCATCTACATATTCAACTAATACTTGGTATTATCGATTTTTCCATAATTTAGCATCTGCTCGAGCAAATAATATTACATCCTTTGGAATGGCTTTTAGCAATTCTGGTCATTATACGTGGAACTCATCATCATTATTGTCGTCATTTAAAATAAAATCCAACAGCCTTACACTTGCCGTCAAGTATGCGGCTCCGTGGTCGTGCGTGCTGACATTGTCGCCACGCCCCAATACATCATCGGTGTGTGCCAACAGTGGAGTTTTTACTTTGTCGGCATCACAAAGCTACAACACCAATTATTTTTCATTGTCGCCAACATCGTGGCGCTGGTACAGTGCTACGGCAAGTTCTGGTCCATATAATGAGATGGGTGGAACCACAGCATCGACTTATGCTGTTACTGCTCCATCCAATACGGGCAGTGTGTGGTATAGGTTCAGCCAGTCGGTTAGATTTGTATCAAACTCGACACTTACAACACTTTCCAACTCCTACAGCATATCGTACTGCAATCCGGGAAGCATCTATGTTTCGCAGTGCTGTTTGCCACTTGGCAGTAACCCGACCTTTTCTGGAACACAAGTTTCCGACCGCAGTGTAACGCTCACATGGAACGGGATGGGCAGCAATGTTGACCATTTTGTTATACGCTACGGTACCGAAGGCGGAGTGAGCTTCGAGGAGATTAATGTACCGAGGTCGGCAACAAGTACGACCATAAACGAACTTACCAACGGACATACATATTATTTCCAGATACGGGCTATTAGCAGTTCGTCTGATTATTGCGATACACCACTTTCTACAAAAGTGCCTTTGACACCAGTTTGTAACGAATAGTAAAAAATGATGAGAAACGAAATGAATATAAATATTAAAAATGCACGAAATCTGTTGCTGGAGCGACATTTAAAGTGTCGAGGTGAAGGTAATGGAATGTACTGTCGTGCATTGGTATTTGTATTCTTCTTGATTTCTGTTGGAACAGCTTGGGGACAACGCGCTTTGCCATACGAATATGGATTTGAAGATGGTTTGAGTGGGTGGACAACGAGGAATAATGTTACATATTCGGGAATTAACGCGTGGACATATATTCATACTCACGGAGGAAGTAAAAGTTTTGGCTTTAGTTATGATGGGGCTAGCAATCCTCAGTACTTAATATCTCCCGAACTAGCTGTTTCTGAGAACGATTTGAGCGTACAGTTCTATTATAAAAACTTTAATTCTGTAGAAAACACCTATACTGAACGCTTTTATGTAGGTTATTCGACAACCGGCACTAACATTGATGATTTTCATTGGGGCAGTGAAATAACAAAAGTAATTGACACATACTGGGATGTATGCAATACTGTTTTGCCTTCGGGAACAAAATATGTGGCGATAAAGTATATGCCAGGCGCATTTTATTTGTATCTTGATGATTTTAAGTTTGGAGAGTCGCGAGGCGTTGATTGTGGCGGATTGTCGAAACTTGAAATAGGGAGTGGCGATGCTACAAACGAAAACTTACCTTCTCATTCATTTTATAGATATTCGCTTACCCAGCAGATATATACGGCAGCTGAGATAGGAAATGCACCTATAATAAATAGCATTTCGTTCTATAATACAGGTACTGAACAAACACGCAATTATGATATTTACCTTGTAAATACTACAAAAAGTTCATTTACAGGGGCTACTGACTGGATAAGAGTAAGCGTAAGAGATAAAGTGTTTTCTGGAAATGTTGTGATGTCGGCTAACGAGTGGACGACGATTAGCTTTGACCTTCCATTTGAATATAGCGGCAACAATTTGGCGTTAATTATGGACGACAACACAGGTACTTACAGCAACGGTATGACCTGCAAGGTATTCGAAGCGGAGGGGCAGTCAATATATGTTCGTAGCGACGGTACCGACTATGACCCTGCAAGTCCCGGTTCATATAATGGTACAGTTGCGAATGTCAAGAATCAGGTAATATTCTGCTATACCACAGAGGTGCCGCCACCACCCGACTCTATAACTATAACAGATATGAACTGCGATGGTTTTGAAGATGCTACGATTAACAGACTTCCTGCCGGATGGAGTTATACTGCCAATGTTTGTGATAACTCAAATCCGGGTGCTTTTCAGGAATATAGTACAACACCAGCTTCTGTTTTTGTGATTGAGGCAGACCATCCTGATATGTTGACAGCAAACGTTGGACCATACGGCAATTCAGATAATTACCAGTCCTGTGCTGCAATTGGTTCAAATTGTTTATGTATTGAATATGCTCCTGCATACTCGTCGTATTGTCAGGATGTGCATGTGTATCCACCGGCCATGCATCTGTATCCTGCCACATATTCTTATTCTGTGGTGTATTTTACTGAGTTTGATATGTCTGTTAATTCCCATTTTGAAGCAGCTAGTGTTCGTAAGTTGTATTTCGGTACGACGGCAGATTATACGCAGATGACAGAAATGTCGGATATGTCGTGGACACGTACGAGAACAGGATGGGAAACACCTATATATTATGCACCACAGTCTGCATGCAACTCGTTTGTTCGGATAAGAGGAACTTTCGAGGTCGTTACCGAAGGCGACTATTATGTATGTCTGGAAACCCATGCGGATGCTTATAGCGCATACACGAATACCTATCCGGCTTGGATGAATCTTGACGATTTCTGCATAGAACCGTTGTCACCAATTGTTATGTGTACTTCTATTGAACCGCCAACGCTTAATGTTGATGAGGAAACCGACCGTTCGGTAAGAGTTTCGTGGACGTCTGTTTCCAATGCAAGTTCCTATATATTATATTATGGTGTGAACGACCCGAACAGCAATACAAGTAATGTGTGGAGCCTGACAAATGCGACTTCACCAATGACAATACCAGAACTAACTAACGGACAACAGTACAATTTTGCGGTTATGCCAGTTGGGGTTGATCCGTATTGTCCCGAAAACGATTTGTCGCCAACGAGAGTTGGAACTCCAGTATGTAACGAATAATGAATGTATGAATAGAATGATTGATATAAATAAAATATTGAAAATTTTTACCATAGTTTTGGTTGGACTGCTGATGGCGGGAATGGCTTTCGGACAGAGTACTCTTACAGTTTGTGATAATGGCAATCAAAATGCTTTTGTGCCACTTCATATGGCAAATAGAAGTAATTATTTAAAGTCTGAGTTTATTATTCCTGCATCAGACTTAAGCGCAATGACTGGCACAATTACAAAAATGGAATTTTATTCAAATACGACGGATTACTCTTTCGGGTCGTATAAAGTGTTTTTAAAGGTAGTTGACAATACGACAATAAGTGAATATTTAGGCACTGAGGGCGCTACAATTGTATATGAAGGTTCTTTGAGAATTAGTAGTTATAAGGTTACTGTAAATTTTGCTACAAATTTCGAATACAATGGAGGCAATTTGCTTGTTGGTATTTATACTACAACACCTTATAGTAGTTCTGGCAGTGGTTATAGTGTTTATTGGTATGGAAAAAATGTGTCTGATGCATCGGTTCAAGGAAATCATTCTTCAAACTTGTCATTGGTTCCCGCTACACAACGGAACTTTATTCCTAAGATAACTTTCACATATACGCCGTGTGTTCAACCGTCAGGCACATTCTCATTGCCAACAGGTTTGTGTAATGTTATGGTTGCCGACATTGGCACTACGGTTAATCTCCCTGATAATTTTACAAGCAGCTTGCCTAGTGGTGGAACTTTTACATATCAAACCTACGATAGTGATGTGGCAACAGTTAATAGCAGCGGTGTAGTTACTTTTGTGGGCGAAGGTGCAACAACAATACATATTAAATGGTCACATAGCAGCTATTGTCCGGTGACGCTGAACTATCAGGTTGTCGTTTCGGACGGGTGTGCAAGGATAGGTACGGGAACTGCCTATACTGAAAATAATGTGGGAACTCACGGTGGTGTATATACATATTCTCGCTCTTATGCATATACCCAGCAGCTATATACTGCTGCTGAGTTGAGTGCGGCAGGTGTCGCAGCTGGAGTTTTGAATTACATAACTTTGCACTATAAAGAAGAATCGTCTAGTTCATATACTTTTGAAATTTATCTTGGTCAGACTAGTGCCACGTCGGTTCCCACGACATGGGTTACAGATGCAAGTCTGCAACAAGTTTATAGTGGCACATATACTTTCACTCCAGCAAATAATGGATGGAACAGCATAGATATAAGCAGTGCCAACTGGCAATGGAATGGAACCAGCAATTTGCTTATTGCATTCCGCAGAACCAATCCTGATGATGGCTGCTGCTCCGATTTTTACCATACGAATAGTCCAAATATGATGGCTTATCAAAGCAGTCTTACAAATCAAATTACATTGAATGCAAATAATGTCTCCACATATACGGGCAGTGTCGTTAATATTGGAGAGGAAAGACCGGAAATAAAATTCTGCTTTGGAGAAGCTAACCCATGCAATGCCACACCGATGACGTGTGAACAGACTTATACAGGTTCGACTACGACGACAAGCACTGTTGTCTGTACGTCTGGAACATACGTCGGAAACGGTGGCGAAGCTTTTTATAGTTTTGTGCCTACGACGACAGGAAATTATAGCTTTGGTGCTTTTGTAACATCTGGCTCTCCTGTAATTATGGCAATTGCAACCGACTGCCAGGCTAATGATGTTTTGGCAAGCACTGTGGTAATTCCAAATTCAAGTGCGCCAGAGGAAATTTTGTCGGCGAATTTGATTGAAGGGACAACGTATTATATTATTTTGGATGCTTATTCGAATTATGTAAGTTCCGCCTATTCTGTAACAGCGCATTGTGATGATGTTGCACAGTGCAACGATTTAAATAATGTTCCCGTCGGCGGTCTTCCGTCTGATTGGACATATACGGTAAACGTATGGTCAAATCCTAATAGTTGGACTAACTATAGCACATCACCAGCTACTATATCCATAATAAATGCACAACATTCCGATATGATGAGGGAAGATATATATTCTTACCGTTCTGGTGAAACGTGTGCAGCAGTAGGTTCGGAATGCCTGTATATTGAATATGCACCGGCTCGTAAGACTTATTGTCAGGATGTTTATTTATATCCGCCAGTTATGCATTTGTATCCGGCTACATATGCATATTCAGTACTTTATTCTTCTGAAGTAGATATGTCAATTAATTACAGTGCTTTATTAGAAGGCATGATAGCAGGCAGCGTATGTAATTTATACTATGGAACAACGCCAAACTACACACAAATGACACAAATGTCAGATTTGATATGGCAATATACTAGAACAGGATGGGAATCTTACACATATAATACTCCGACTGCAGCTTGTAATTCTTTTGTTAGGATAAATGGGACATTTGAGATAACTACGGAAGGTGACTATTATATAGGAATGAAAATACATGCCAATAGCTATGCTTCAAGCGATAATACCTATCCAGCATACATGACGCTTGACAAATTCTGTATAGAACCATTGACACCAATAATCACTTGCACTCATCTTGATCCGCCAACGCTTAATGTTGTTCAGGAAACAGACCGTTCGGTAAGGGTTTCGTGGAATTCTGTTCCAAATGCAAGTTCATATACCTTATATTATGGTGTAAATGACCCGAACAGCAGCACAAGTAATGTGTGGAGCGTGACAAATGCGACTTCACCAATGACTATACCAGAATTAACTAACGGACAGCCGTACAATTTTGCGATAATGCCAGTAGGCTCGGACCCATATTGTCCGGAAAACGATTTGTCGCCAACGAGAGTTGGGACACCAGTATGTAACGAATAATGAAGAATGAAAGGAGTAATACAATGAAAAACATTACATATATGAATATAAATAGCAATAGTTCGAGGATTCGAGGATTTGAGGATTTGATGATTCGAAAATTTGAAGATTTGAAGATTCGAGGATTTGAAGGTTCAAAGGATTCAATGATTCAAAGGATTATCCATTATCCATTGTCCATTGTCCATTGTGCATTGTCCATTATCCATTGTAAATTGTCCATTGTCCATTGTGCATTGTTAATTATTTTATTCCTGTGGCCATTGGGGAAGGTGTGGGGACAGACAGTAAGTTGGGGTTCGGCCTCTGATTATACAGGCACAACTCACTATTCTTACAATTCGCCAATTGGACGTTACTATGGCTGGGAATACAAAGTGTTCTGCTACCGTCCCAACACACTGCCATTTAGCGGTAACATTACGTCAATATCTTTTTTACCTTCTGTCACTAATAGTACTGCAGGGACAAAAACAACATCTACAATCACAATAAACGGGTCGACTGACGGAAACCCAATGCAGATTTGGATGAAAGAGGTAGCTGGCGACTATGCGTTAGATGCAAGCACAACATTTTCTACATACGTTTCTGGAGCCACCAAGGTGTATAGCGGCAATATACCAGCCACAACGTCAGGTACGCAGACAACTTTCTCACTGTCGACCAGTTTTACGCACACGCAGGCTAACAGCCTTTTGATTTTGGTTAGAACAGTGGCAAATGGCACAAGTGGAGATGGTGCTTGCAATTGCTATTACAAAGAACTTACTGGTGGTGTTAATCTTTGTTGGTATAAACAAAAAGATACTTCAGATCCAGATATAAATGAATCGGGAAATTGTATCACAAACAATCTTCCTGTTATTTCTCTAACCTATGCATCGCCTAACCATACTGTTACCGCTGTTGCAGGAACAGGTATAGCCTCGGCATACGTGGCGGCGGGCACTAGCTTCTCGGGTACTGCAACAAGTGTGAGTGTGAACCCTAATGGCAGTGCAACATTCAAAGCCACAGTAAGTGCTGGATATACTTTTGATGGATGGTATAATGGTTCGACACGAGTATCAACAAACTTGCAATACACGGTAAATAATATCAATTCGAACTTGACTTTAACCGCCAAGGCAAATCTTATCAACTATGCAATCACTTCATCTGTTTCTTCTACCTGTGGCATGAATCAGTCGTTTACAATTTCTGTGTCTCCGTCGGCATCTTCGTATCAATGGCAATTTAAGCAACCGTCTGATGCCACGTGGACAACATGCGGTGCTTCTGGAGGAGGTGCAGCACCTTGTCACAATGGATATAGCAACGGAACATCGCAGACTATAACTATCAATAGCTTTGCTGACAATGTAGATATCCAGTGGCGTTGCAGAGTAAACGGTTCAACATATACAGATCCTATAACAATACATTATCATAGTTTGCCAACAATTACGTTCCCAGTATCTTCGCCTTATTCCTCTTGTGGAAGTGTTAATATAACTCCTACGATTGGAAATACTAACTGCGGCAATGTGTCGTGGGCATGGAGCGGTTCTGGCTCAGGTTCTGGTACTGGTACACCTGTTAGTACATATAATGCAACAACTTCTGGCACCTATACTTTTACAGTAAACGACAGCTATCTTCAGCAATACGACCTGATTGTGCAAAACGGTGTGCCGGCAATAGTAGTTGTCGCCCCAACTGCAAGTGCTACAGGAAAGGCCGTTCCTATAGGTACTGGTGGCATAGGCTCAAATACATCGGCAGGTAATATAGCATACAATGCTGCTACCAACCTTCAGAGAGCAATAGTGGCAAATGGTGGTGTAAGATACGATTCCGGCAACCGTACTGGTTATATCATTCCAATACAAAGTTGTTCGGCTACGGCAAACATAAATGTAACGATTGACGTGCCGCCAACATTGGCACATCAAAGTGGAGAAACATCACCTACTATATGTATTGGCAATCCAATGGATGATATTGTGTACAATTATACACCTGCAAATGCTACTGTTTCGGTAGGTCCTTTGCCAACCGGAATAACCTATTCGGCAAGTGCAGGCGTACTAAGAATATCCGGCACTCCGGACCCATCAAGCATTGGCACTTACATTTATACAATATCAGTTGCAGGAGGCTCGTGTTCTCCAGCAACAGCAAGCGGAACCATAACTGTGTCGAAACAACTTGACATTTCGGTAAACAGCCCGTCTGTATGCAAGGGATCATCCGTCACATTACAGGCCCAGAGTACTACCGCAACCTCATTCACTTGGGAGCAGACGACATATCTATCATCTGGTACTGGCAGTAGTGTAAGTTTCTCGACGTCAAGTTCTAGTGTTGTCGCAGGAAACTCATATACAGTTACTGTAACGGGAAGATCGGGCAGTTGCCAGAATTCGGCGGTAGCAACGGTGACGGTAAATCCGACCCCGTCGGTAAGTGTCAGCAGGACAGAACAGACAATCTGTCAGAACAGCGGCATATCAGCTGTAACAATCACGCCGAGCAACGGCACGATAACGAACGTAACTGGACTTCCAACTGGCGTAACTTGGAGCGGTACGACCATTAGCGGCTCCAACGTAACCGCTGCTCCTAATACATATAATGTCACGGTTACCGTCACAAGCAACCAGAGCCCGAGTTGCGGAACTGCGACTGCGAATACGTCCATAACTGTTAATCCGAAACCGTCGGTAAGTGTCAGCAGGACAGAACAGACAATCTGTCAGAACAGCGGCATATCAGCTGTAACAATAACGC
>JAFZLK010000008.1 GCA_017551515.1 Bacteroidales bacterium
GAATATGTGTAATAACCGGTGGGACTATTCATAATTGTATAAATTACGGAGATATTACATCACCCCAAGACTTAATAATAGATTATTTTGATAATTTGCCATCTGGAGGAATATTTGCGATTACAGGAGGCGAAAACGATGTTAATAATATTCCGACAACAGAATCCTGCATAAACTATGGATGCATAAGAGCAGGGAAATTATATTGCGGAGGTGGTATTATGGGAAGTGATAGTGAAAATACTGAAAATGCTGGAGATGGTTCCATAATAATTAGGAATTGTGCTAACTATGGTGAAATTTTAAGCGGTAAAATTCGAGGTGGAATAAGCGGTTCTCTTAGTAGTTTGAGTAACATATTTTCGTGTTTTAATGCTGGTCAGGTTGCTTCTGCAACAAGTTCGGGCGGAATAGTGGGGACTGTATATGACACTGCTCGTATAAGCAACTGCTTGGATGTTAGCGGAATGCAAGTTATGATAGACAAGTGGGAAGTTACAGGCGATTCAATTAGCAATATGTCTTCCAACTACTACGACCGTCAAATGTCGGGCGGTGCTGGCGAAGATATTGAGGGAGAAACCGAAGGTCGCTTTACTTCGCAACTTACAGGCGACACACCCGAACTTCGCGCTATGCTTGGCGATGGCTGGAGTTATGCCGAAGGTCGCTACCCAATTCCGCTTGGTCTGGAAAACGATTCGCTTGCAATGCTTTTCGCTACGCCAATTTACTTGTATGCAGAAAGTGAAGAGGAATACGATGATGTAGATTTAGTACAACATCATTTTACAGTAGGCACAGAGAATAATGTTTCGTGGGCATCGGGTAGCCGACTTTCATTTGTTGGCGAAAATGCTACAATCTTAGCATCTGGTAGCGAGAATGTTACGGCAAGTTTGGCAGGTTATTCATTTACACGCAGATTAAACCTTATCAATCCAGTAATCGTTGAAGAACAGGAATTTTACGATATTAAAATGTTCCCAAATCCTGCAAGCGACATTCTCAACATAACATCATCAGAAACAATTTCCGAAATTGAGATTGTGAATGTGATGGGGCAGGTTGTTTATCGCACAGATGTAAACGCAGATAATGCGGTTTTTGATGTAGAAGGATTGACAAACGGAATCTATGTTGTTCGTATTCAAGTTCTAGGGGCGGAAATCCATCGAAAATTCATTAAGAAATAAACACAAGATGTTTGTGGTTATTGTAGGGGTAGGTTTGAAACCTGCCCCTACAATATATATGTTCCGTCTCTTCTAGCGGATTCCATCCGCGCAATAAACAATGTAAATAAGGTGTTATGCTGTCCTTTTTTGTTGTAAAACGCCACCAATGGAACACCGTATTATTTACAATCCCAATTTTGCGGAAACATCAAGCATCCTCTTTATTGGACGGTATGCCTTCTCGCGAATGTCCTCCGAAATGGTTATCTCGGGCATTTCGTATTTCAAGCAGTTATAAAGTTTCTCCAAAGTATTAAGTTTCATGAAGTTGCAATCGTTGCAACCGCAAGTTGAATCCAATGCTGGTGCAGGAATCAAGGTCTTTTCGGGAACCGCCTTGCGCATCTGGTGCAAAATGCCCGATTCGGTGACAACGATAAACTCCTTTGCATCGTTGTTCTTCACATACTTAAGAAGCCCAGCCGTACTTGCAACGAAATCGGCAACTATAACCACCGGCTTTTCGCACTCGGGATGAGCGATAACCTTTGCGCCAGGATGCTCTTCCTTCAATTTCAGAATTGCCTCAAGGTCGAAGCGACGATGCACATGGCAGGCACCATTCCACAAAACCATACTGCGACCAGTCTGCGCGTTGATATATCCGCCAAGGTTCTTGTCGGGACCGAAGATTATCTTCTCGTCGGCAGGCAGACTTTCGACAATCTGCTTTGCGTTGGAGGAAGTTACGGTTATGTCGGTCATCGACTTTATTGCCGCCGTGGTGTTGATGTACGAAACCACAGTATGTCCGGGATGCTCAGCGATAAACTTTGCGAACTCATCGGCAGGACACGAATCGGCAAGCGAACAACCAGCATTCAAGTCGGGAATAATCACCTTTTTGTCGGGGCAAATTATCTTTGCTGTCTCGCCCATAAAGTTAACGCCGAGGAAAACAATAATTTCGGCATCTGTCTTTGCCGCCATCTGCGCCAACTGGAGACTGTCGCCAACATAGTCGCTAATATCCTGCAATTCGGAATTAATGTAGAAATGTCCAAGAATTACTGCATTCTTTTCCTTTTTCATGCGGAGAATCTCCGATTTCAAGTCGATATTGCTGTCGATAGGCTGGTTTACAAAACCATATTTTTTTACATCTTCCTGTGCTGTCATCATTTAAACTGATTTATCTGTAGTTCTTTTTTCTCGAATGCGCTGCCAACGACTACAATATCGGCACCCGCCTCGTATTTTTGGTTTATTGATTCAATATTTCTCAGTCCGCCACCGACTATAAGCGGAGACTTTGTGCATTTGCGAACGGCAGCCACCATCTTGTCGGGAACTGGATTCAACGCACCGCTGCCCGCCTCCAAGTAGGTCATACGAAGTCCGAGCATTTCGCCAGCCACGGCTGTAGCAACCGCCAAATCGGGTTTGTCGGCAGGTATCGGACGAGTGTTGCTGACATATTCCACAGATGTTGTCCTGCCACCATCGACAAGAATATAGCCAGTGCTTATGACCTCGATATCCATCTGCATAAGCGAAGCGGCTGCAATCACATGGTTTCCAATGAGAAATTCGGGATTTCGTCCCGAAATTAGCGAAAGCAGGAGAATTGCATCGGCCTTTTCGGAAATGTGGCTTGCGTGTCCCGGGAAAATTATCACTGGTTTCTGCGTGTTGTCCTTTATTGCTTCGATGCAACGGTCAAGGTTTCCGAGCATATAACTGCTACCTACAAACACATAATCGGCAGATGATGCCTCGATTTCCTTTGCAAATGCCGCAGTTTCACCCAGCGACTGCTTGTCGGGGTCAATCAAAACCGCCAGTTGCTTCCTGTGTTCTTGGCAGTTCCGCAGTATAGTAGCGTATATGTTACCGTTTAAAATCACAAGGGCGAAGATAGTAAAAATTTTGTTGACAAGGATTTTTATTTAGGAAAACCTATTATGGACGTACCAAAGGAGATTGATATATCATCACAATAAATTAGTTACCTCCATGTAGTTTATTGCTTTCGCTCAGTTTTTTCTGTTCCCTTTCAAATTGTTCTAGAAAATGAATCTCAACTGCTGTTAATTCGTTTTTAGTCCTTTCCTTAAACTTGTCGTATTCTGCATCCGCTTTTGCTTTAGCCAGTTGCGCAGACACCCGTCCTGCGTGAGTTAAAATATCTTTGCGTGAAACACGAAGAAAATCATCAAGAATTGCAATCCAATCCTTCATATACATAGGACGGTGTTCTTCAGCCTGCAGTTCGGCAAAATCGAGATAAAGGCTTACAATACGGTTGAGAGTGCTGATTTCCTCCTGTGACAAATAGTTTTTTGCTATTTCAGCATCTGCTTTCTTGGGCAATGCCCCTGTCCAAGTAGTTAATCCCATAAAATTCTTCTGGGCATCAGCGCGTTCATAGATAATTTCAGCTGCCGTATGTCCGTGTACAGAATAGTGCATTTTGTTTTGTATCGTTTTGAAGAATTCTTGTGTCATTTCCACTCTTGGGTCGTAATCGATGCTAAGAGCATATATTTCAAGCACTTTTCTATAAAACACCTTTTCCGACGAACGAATGTCACGAATGCGAGCCAACAATTCATCGAAATAATTTCCACCACCTGCCCGTTTCAAAAGGTCGTCGTTTAGTGCAAAACCTTTTACAATGTACTCTTTGAGAACTCCAGTCGCCCACATTCGGAACTGAACGCCTCTGTAGGAGTGTACACGATACCCCACACTAATTATCATATCAAGGTTATAATATTCGACCTGATGTACCTGTGTTTTTCCTTCAATAGCACCATGCTGAGAGGTTGTTGCAAAATTTGCAACAACCAGTTCTTTAGTTAATTCTCCCTCTTCAAACACATTCTTGATGTGTCTGGAAATAGTTGACTTGTTTCGTTGGAACAAATCAGCCATCTGATCAAGGCTTAGCCACACAGTATCGTCTTGTAGCCTTACCTCAATACGCGATTCTCCCCCTGGAGTCTGGTACAATAATATTTGTCCTTTATTTTCTTCCATCGCCTTTTTCTAATTTTCTCCGCTAATCTAATACTATTTTTCATTCCGCCTGTGGCATTGGTTCGCATTGTTTTTTGCCAAGTCAAATCCATTGCCGATGAGAATGATTCAGTTCATTGTCGCTTTTTTACAAATCGTAATCGCTGGAAAAATGCAACTGTTGAATTGCAGTCGATTCTGTATCAGTCGATTGTAATTCTGTAGTTTGGACTACCGAATTTACTTCTACAATGTTTCTACGCTTCATAAAAGCAATTCTCCTAATTTCAGTTATCTTCAAAATTTTTTGACAATAGCTTTTTTAGTTGTTCTATATCAGGCAGCGCCTTACGCAAATTTTCTGGCATATTTACCGAAGTATAGTACTTTGCAACACCCATTGGGCTATCATATTTCTGAATTACATATTCTGCATAACTTTTATCTACATCTTGACATAAAATAAGTCCGATTGATGGATTCTCATTAGGTTTACGGACATCATCATCAAGAATTTGCAGATAGGTTTGCAGTTGTCCTAGATAAATTGGCTTAAATTCTCCTAATTTTAGTTCTACGGCAACCAAACATGATAACTCACGATTGAAAAACAACAAATCTGCAAAATGATCTTTGCCAAATTTTTCCAAATGATATTGATTACCGACAAAAGCGAAATCATTACCAAACATCATAATGAAGTTCTTGACATTCTGCACTATTGCATTTTCTACAACTTTTTCATCGACATCCGCTTCATCCCTAACTCCCAACTCTTCAACATTTATGTAGTCGAGAAAATATTCGTCCTTGAACATTTCGATAGCTTTCAATGCCTGCACTCGCTTAGGCAATGCCGTCAGAAAATTGTTGGGCATAGAAGACTGATGATGAAACAAATCTTGCTTCAACAATTCACGCAAACGGTATTTGTCCCATTTGTTGGTCGCGGTTTGGCGTATGTAAAACAATCTTTCTTCTATAGTAGTTGTCTTATTAAGAATTTCCATGTGGTGAGAAAAACTGATAGACCAGAAATCGTGTGCAGTCTCTATGCCTATTGCTCCAGTAAGCATTTGAGATTGCAACACTGGCAAACTCAACTCATTACCAAACACTTGCAATTGGGTAGCCATTGGCGACCCATTTATAGCATTTTCTAAATAGGTAGCCGTCGGCGACCCGTTTAGACATCTAGTCCACTCTTCATAGAATTGTCGCATCTTTTTGAGATTTTCATAACCAAAACCTTTCAATCCTGGCAATTCCTTTCTCAACTGTTCGCTGATAGTCCTTATTGCACCGCTACCCCATCCCTGCCTATGTGATTCTGACGATATATAACCACCAACAGAATAATTCAATGCTAAAACATCTGCATTAACATTCCTAGCTGTTCTTGCCTGACTTTGCAATATTGCCGACTTTATAGCTTTTACTGCCGATAGCAGTTCCGTTGATATATTTTTATTTTCTTCCATCGCCTTTTTCTATTTTTTTCCGCTAATATAATCCTATTTTTCATTCCGCCTGTGGCATTGGTTCACATTGGGTTTTATTTACTACTCGGTCGCGCATAAGTTTCAAATCTTTGAAATTTCTGTAAATGTTCTGAACAATATCCCAGTTGTCATCAGTACCATCTTCTTTTTGATGATAAAATGGCTTTATTGAAATACAGTTTGGGTGTTCAAACATAGTATTTAGCAGTGTGCCATCCGATTTTCCGCACGAGTGCCCCATAATATAAATCTGATATGGCGCAGATTCCATAAATGCCAGCAATTTCTTATAACTAGGCATTTCGAGATATTTTATTGTTTTAAAATTTCTTGTGTATTCAGTATTGTCTCGTTCTTTCAACTCCATAAAATATTTGCTTTCTTCGTCTCCATATCCAAATATTACCTCATTAGGATTATCTAATTTACCATGAATATGATTTACAATGAATCTATTAGAAGGTTCCTGAAAATACTTGTCTGCAATATCTGTGTAATTGAAATTCAGAAGCATAATCCTATCAGGTAGCAAAAGTTCTTCTGGGAAGTAACAGCATGTTTCCAAATCATCAAAACTGTTAATCTGCTTAATACTCTTCTTAAAATCGATTATATTTTTAATGTTATAATGATAAACATGGTTGATTTTGTAATTATTGTAAAAATCCCTATAACTTTCAATCAATCCATTTAAATTTTCATCATTAAGTCTGCTGTTTATGATATTTATAAAAGTATTATAAGCACCAACAGCAATGTCTTCAGTTTTTATTGGTTCAATTATTTTAGGTTTTAATTCGTCTATTGTTTCTGCTCCATTCTGTATTCCTTTTAGATATTCAATAAGTTTTCCTTTTACTATATCCAATTCATTGTTCAGTTTTTGGGGGGCATTGCTTGATATCAAAAGATTATAATACTCGTTTTCTATATCTACCCAACCTTTTTTTTCATATTCCTTGTATATTTGATTAAAGAAAGAGTGATGTCTTACTTCGAAAAAATCTGGGTTATTATGAATATATTCAAATAATTTGTCTTTGGAAATAATCTTATTTCCCCAAACATAATCATAAAAACAATGCCATGAATTATTCTTTAATAATTCAAATTTGGTAAGTCCATCATCTAAGATATCCCATTTCTCATTTTTTAATTCAAATATCTTTTTCTCCCAATACCAATCTATAAAATCCGCATAACTTGTTTTCAGTCCATGCGCCAAGTCAAATCCGTTGCCGATGAGAATGATTCTGTTCATATATTCTACTTTACATTGGATATTGCGAAAAATCTATCAAAATGGCAAATCATCATCTGTTTCATTGGTTGTCTTCATTAATGATTCTTTTGATGCTGTGCCAAGATTGAACTTGTCCACATTATCCAAAACAAAGTTAATCCCTTTTGGTGTTAATCTACATACAGGGATATCATTACCATTCCAATCATTATCATAAAACATTTCAACCATACCTTTACGCCTTAATAACTTTAAACCAATGCTTGTCGCGGTTTCTGTATATCCAGACCGTTCCATCTGCTCTTTTAAAGTATATACTAAAACACTTTGGTCATCGACAATTTGCCCTCCAATTAACAAAGCAATCATTGCCATTTCAAAAGGTTGAAATCCATTCGTTTCGTTAAGAGGCATTTTAATGATTTCTTCAGCAGTTTTCTTCGTAGATAAATACGATTTTAGTTTTTCTGTGATTCTATTTGACAAATCATCAAAATCACTTGGCGCGTCTGGTTGGTATGGAATAAGACTTCTATGTTTAATGTCAAACGGATATTCACTTCGGCTGTTGTCACAGACCATAACTACATCTTTCCCTGTTGCATAAGCAAATCCTAATTCGTACCAAACATTCGGATTATCTGTTGATATGTCAGCAAGACATATTTGTGCGTTTTTTATTTTACTTTCAATATCATCAACAATCTTCCTTACTGAAGGATCTTTATCAATTCTATATGCTTTTAAGCCAGCAGCATTTATGGCAGGTTCATAAATGTCAGAATATCTTTTATCATATTTTCCGCCATTGTCAAAAGGCTGTATTACAAAGCAATAATTATTAGTTTCCATTTTTATAATATGTCTTTATTTTGTTTTTTCCGACTTCCCTTCCACAACCTTAATCTCTTCTTCCGGCAATCCATACAACTCATACACCAGCCTATCTATTTCCTTTTCCAATGTACTTGCCATTTTTTATTCATATTTTTTTACAAATTTACATAAAACCATATTTCCCCCAATATAAACTTATTAACAATTCCATTGATGATATGTAGCATCCAAACTAAAAAGCCACCCTTTCGAGTGGCTTTTTACTAAGTTTATTTGCAACGATTTACCGCTTCTATTATTTTCGGGTCGTTTATTTCGTATTTACTTCCATCCATATATGTGATTTCAACTTTGCTAATTTTGGCACTTCGGGTAGAGTAATTGTAAATTACATTTCCCCAAACGCCACCTCCTTTGGCATTTTGATTAATGGGACCAGTATCTTTCAGTCGAAATGAGTAATCATGTCCAATTTCACTACTAATTATGTCTCCAACTGCGTTATAGAAACTAACGGTAGTGTAAATATATTTTATTGGATTGTCATGTTTGTTAATATAGTATAGATATAAATCAACACCACCTGCAGAGTTTGGTCTTGAGCATTTTAAATGTGTGAATTCAATCCTGCTTTTGGCATCTTCGATATATTCTAATTGTTTTTCCAAATATTTTTCATAATATGGTTCTACAGATTCAATACACTTTTCCAGATTAACTTTTTCAAATTCTGTTAAGCCAACATAGATAGAGCTGTCATTTATGCATTTATTAAATCTGTTTAAATTTTTTACATAAAAATTTTCACCATAATTTTCAGGAAAGCTATCTATGTTGTTCTTTGATAAATCATATGCAAAAATAAATGGATATAATCTTTGCTCTTCTTTTTCAGTTAAAGAGTATTTTGTTTTGCCATAGTTATAGGTGCTATGCATTGAAACCATTTCGTTAGAAACATATTCTGTACATTCATTGATGAACTTCTCATATTCAAGTCCTAACCCAGAATTGTAGGATGTGTCGAAAATAGTATAACCGCCTAATGTATATGGGTATTTAGTCCTGTTACAATTTGTTAGTAATATTAGGCAAATGCCACACAACAACATTATTATATTTAACCTTGTTTTCATTATAATATTCTGTTTATAATCGTCCACTCGTATGGCTTTCGTGGAAATTTGCCCGTTTGAAAAGTTTCCGCTCTTTCCGTCAGTTAATGCCGGTGGCGCATCCATATTGTTTTGAGAGGCAGTTATGGTCTGTCTTTTATTGAGGGGCGGTTTGTACCGTCGTCGGAATATGTAAAGACACAAAAAAAGCGTGGAATTTAAAATCTTGCTTAGCATCCAAGGGTTTCCACGCCCACCAGTACAAACAAGTAAATCCACGCCGATTGCTCGACGTTTAGATAACTTTTCTTGTACTGGTTCGCCATTTTTAATGGCTATGTGGAAAATTTGGATACTAAGAAACAGTTTCTATCCGCTATTTAATATGTCGTTATTTTTTTTCTTCTACATAGTTTCTGTTTTTTTTGTTACACGATGCAAAGGTAATTAAATATTCGTCTATACAAAACAAAAAAGCCACTCGAAAGAGTGGCTTATATAAATAGCGGTTGTATTTAGTGATGTGCACTGGTTTTACGCTATCATATATGAAATATTATTTCATCATTTGTATCTTCTATCTTCTTCATTATTCCCCGTCCGTCAGTTTCGGTTTCTCATCATCGGTTGCCTCTATGCTTTTTATATAGTCGCTGGCTTTGGATGAAGAAATAATGCTCCGTCCTAATTGGCTTTCCAGTTGGTTGCGGGCAACTTTGGCTACGCTTCCGCCATCCTTAGCTACTTGAGTTTGCTGCTGGAAACCTTTAGGGTCGCGCTGCTTGGACAATTCAGCAGCGGACGCTTCGGCAAGTGTATTAAGGGCGATTTCAAGATTCGTCATGTTATCGCGTAAATTCTCCTTCTTCAATCCTTTGAAGTGCTTGTATTGCTTTGTGGTAAAACCGCTCCATTCGCGAGTGATTATGTCAGTGAGAGAAGCATATTCCAAACCTTCCTGTACGCCGGTGCGATTCCATTCGTCGGTAAGTTCCTTGCGCACCTCTATGCTCTTAATGCGCTGGTTAATCCAAGCATCGCTGTAACCCAAACGCTTGTAGTCGATTATGGCTTGGTCGATACTTAATTCAGGATCTTGCATCTGGTCTATGCGCTGGCTTGCCACTTGCGCCATCCATTGCTTGAATGGTTCGGCCTTGGGTGATGGTATTGATTGAATAATACGGAAAAGTTGTTCTGTATCAGCAACATCCGTCAGGCGCATTTTGCCATCAGCAGCACGAAGTTTCAACTGGTTACAATTTGTAACCGTTTCATTTCCTTCCTTTATTAGACGGTGCTTCAACACTTTCCAATAATTACGAGGATTAGGGCTATCGGTTAATACTGCACATACATCCACTATCGAAAAATACCATTTTTCTTCTTGGTCGTCCCAAACGGTGCGTACTTTTCGCTGTTCAAACAACTGCAACGATTCTCTTTTTGTCATATAAAAGATTGTTTTCTTTGCAAATTTACAAAAACTCTCGCATACTTAATAATAAACTTATCAACATTGGGAATTGGCATAGCAGATTTCTTCATCGGTTGCGTCCACTACAAGTTGAAAAATTATTGAGATGAAAAAGAAAAAGGGGAAAAACTTCCTTATCCAAACACATTGCTCGATATGGTAAAATTCCTATAATTTTATCCAATAACTAAAGAGAATCGCAAGCCAAGTGCGTTGGCAATGAGCATAAATGTGGAAAGTTGCATGTCAGTTTGTCCTTGTTCAAGCGATGAAATGTATTCGCGTTTTTTGCCAATGCGCTCTCCCAACTGCTGCTGTGTCAGTTTCTGGCGCTTACGTTCGTCACGCAGCAACTCCGCATAATACCATGCTTTTGCCTTTGCCTCAAACTCTTCGCGACTAGGAGTTCCCTTTTCGCCATATTTCTCTGCCAAATGCTGTGAGCCAGTTTTAAGTTCTGCCAGTTTCTTTTCATCAAGCTTTGTCATTTTCTTGTCCTCCTTGATATTGTTTTAAAATTTTCCGAGCGGTTTCAATTTCTCCCATGTATTGTTTTGTACTCTTTTTTATGAACGAATTCAAGAAAAGCACCCGTTTGCTCTCCATGAATGACACCGAATCAATAGCAAAGATTATGGTACGACGTTCGTTGGTTCCCATAGAAATTCGTGCCTCATAGAATTCCGTTCCTTCTAGATTTTTAACGAATTTCTTATTTACAACATACTGCGTCTTTATTATCGTTTCCACATAGTCATATTTCGTCCTTGTCTTTGCATCAAGGTTTGCGTAATATTCTTCGTATTCCGCAGAATGGAATGTTTCCCTTACCTCTTCGTTCATATTGCAAAAGTAATATATTTATTCCATATAGCAATATTTTTGTAAGAAAAATATTCTGTTATGAAGATAGTAATTTATTTCGAAATTTAACAAATCCGAAATCGTAAATCTAAAATCCGAAATTACAATGGCGTATTTCCCCTATCCTTCTCGAATAGTTCGAGGTTCTTGACAACACCATTTTCAATATCGAAGCGAACGCAAGTCATAGTGCGATGTATGCCCATGCGACCTGCCGCGCCAGGATTGATATGAAGCAGATTGTATTTTTTGTCGTTTACTATCTTTAGAATGTGCGAATGTCCCGAAATGAAAAGTTTTGGAGGCAAAACCTTCATGATTTCGTTTATTTTGTACTCGTAGCGACCAGGATAACCGCCAATGTGTGTCATTAGCACATCGAGACCTTCGACTGTAAAGCGTTCTATTTCGGTGGTACGCATGCGAATTCCCCATCCGTCACAGTTACCAAAGACTGCACGAACTGGCTTGCGCGCCTCAAGAGCATCAAGAACATCCTCGGTGCCGATGTCGCCAGCGTGCCAAACCTCATCGACGGGCTCTAGGAAATCGAGCACATCATAGTCCAGATAACCATGTGTATCGGAAAGCAGACCAATCTTTTTCATATTAATACACAAAAATCGTGAGTGATACGGGGAATACCACTCACGACCAATTAAAACCTTTATTATGAAAAATTTATTACTATCCTTATTCTTTTACTTCTTCAGCGAAAGGAAGAACCGAAACATACGACTTGTTGTCTCTCTTCTTCTGGAACTTTACTTCACCATCGCAAAGTGCGAACAACGTGTGGTCTCTACCCATACCAACATTCTCACCCGGGTGGTGAACTGTACCACGCTGACGAACGATAATGTTGCCTGCGATAGCAATCTGTCCGCCATAAACCTTAACGCCTAATCTTTTACTTTCGGAATCACGACCGTTGCGCGAACTACCAACACCTTTTTTATGTGCCATAATTTTACTGTTTTATGCGTTAATACTTTCAATTTCTATCTGAGTCAAAGCCTGTCTGTGACCATTGAGGGTCTGATAGCCTTTTCTTCTCTTCTTCTTGAATACCAGCACGGTTTCGCCTTTGCAATGCTTGATAACCTTTGCTGATACCGATGCATTCTCTACAACAGGAGCGCCAACTTTAACGCTACCTTCATTGTCAACTAGGAGAACACGATCCAACTTGACACTGCTGCCTTCTTCGCTAGCCATACGGTTTACGAAAAGCTTTGTGCCCTTTTCAACCTTGAACTGTTGACCTAAAATTTCTACTACTGCGTACATTTCTCTATTTCTTAAAAATTTGGACTGCAAAAGTAATGCTTTCCATCCACCCGACAAAATTTTTTCAACACTTTTTTGCACAAAAAGAATTTTTAGACATAACGCACTGCTTTTCAGTAATATATACAACACCTAATATAATATTATGACTCACTTCCAATCTGCTAAATTACACCTATTTAAATATAGAAAGGAATAATTTTATTTTTTTGATTGTAGAGATTTAGATTATTGCTATATTTGCACCCCAAAAATTAGATTATTGTTTTTAGAGAAATTTTAAACATTTAAAGTAATGGCAGTATTACAGAACATTAGAGAGAAATGTGGAGTATTGGTTATCGTTATTGTAGGTTTGGCTCTTTTGGCGTTCCTATTGGGTGACTTCCTTAGCTCAGGACGCATCGGACACGGTGACGATTCAGTTATTGCAAAAATCAACGGTTCGAAGGTTGACTATAGCGAATGGACAGCAAACTACAACAACCACCGCTTATTCTACGAAGTCGCACAGCAAGGCAGGAACATCGATTCCAACACAGAAAGAAGCCTCAGGGAAAGCGCTTGGAGCGACATCCTTAACACATACGTTTGGGACAAATACTACAAGGAAGTAGGTCTTGGCATCAGCGACGAAGAACTCGAAGACCTTCTATACGGTCCGAAAAACGCACACAACATCATTGTCCAAAACTTCGGACTTCAGAAGAACGAAAACGGAGAATATGACACCAAGGCTCCGAAGAATTTCTTCGACAACGCAGAAAACGACCCGAACTATGAAATCATCGCCGAATACTGGAAGAAGGCAATAAAGGAAGACCAGATAAGCACAAAGTACGGAAACATGTTGTCAAAAGGCTTCTACACACCTACCCCACTCGCAAAGATGTACTACGAAGACCAGGCAAACACTGTTGACTTTGCGTATGCATACCGCGAATACAACTCAATCAAGGACGAGGACATCACCGTTTCCGACAAGGACTTGCAGGCTTACTACGACAAGCACAAGAAGAGATTCGTAGAAGATCAGGACAACAGGGACATCGAATATGTTGTATTCGACATTGTTCCGTCGGAAAGTGACATCGAAGAAATAAAGAATAGCACCGAAGAACTTCGTAACGAATTGGATGCTCTCGAAGAAAACGAAGTTTCTTTTGCCCAAGTTAACAGCAGCAACAGCCGTCCAGAAGACAGACGCATGTACAAGGACGAGTTCTATGCAAACCAGAAGGATGTTGAAAACATGGGATTCGATGAAGAATTCTTCAATTCTGAAAAAGGCACAACATCTGATGTAAAGATGGTAGGCAACTTTTTCATTTGCGGCAAGATACTCGAAACCGCAAACAGACCCGATTCGGTAAACGCTTCACACATTCTCCTCGTTCCAAACGACAGCGTTACAATTGAAATGTGCAAAGCTAAGGCAGACAGCCTCGCAAATATACTTAGAAGCACCAAGGCCGACTCCGCAGCATTCGCAGCAATGGCAACCGAATACTCGCAAGACCCGGGGTCAAAGAACGACGGCGGTAACCTTGGCGACTTCACAGAAGGCACAATGATTACCGAATTCAACGATGCTTGCTTTGCAAACGCAGCAGGAACAATCCAAGTTGTTGAATCACCTTACGGCGTACATATCATCAAGATTAACTCGCAGACAAAGCCTGTAAGAAAAGTAAAAATCGCAGTTCTTGACCAGGAAATCAAGTTCTCGGACAACACCTACGAAGCTGCATTCCACGCTTCAAACAAGTTCATGGCAACAAGCCAAACTGCTGAAGATTTCGACAAGAACGCTGCCGACCAGGGACTTAACGTAAGAATGGCTAATAAGATGACCGACATGAGCGACAATGTAATCCCAGGCATCGACAATGGTCGTGAAATTGTTCGCTGGGCATTCAACGAAGACAGAAAAGTCGGTGATGTGTCAACCGTTTTCGAAAGTTCTGCACGCGACAAGTTCCTCGTTGTTAAGCTCTCGAAGATTCGCGAAAAAGGCTTCACTCCATTTGAGGACACAAAGGACGTAATTGAACCAGAAGTAAGAAAACAATTGAAGGCAGAAAAGATGATGGCAGAGATGAAAGGCATGACAGTTGATGCAATTGCACAGAAGTTCGGAGCAAAGACCGACACCCTCACCAACATCAACTTCTCTAGTTTCTCGCTCCCAGGTCTAGGTCTTATCGAGCCTAAGGTCAACGCAGTTGCACTGAACAGCGAAGAAAATGCTGTTTCGGAACCTATTGACGGAAACAACGGTGTATATGTAATAAAGGTATTGAAGAAAAATGCAGCTCCAGAAAAGCAGGACTTTGAAAACGACAAGCTTGCCAAGATGCAGGAATACCAAAGAAACTACTCGTACCGCATGAACAACGCTGTAAAGAAGATTACAAAGATGGATGACAGAAGAGCTAAGTTCTTCTAATCAACACATAACAACTACAAAAAAGAACCTTGAACGAGGTTCTTTTTTTGTTTATATTGATTTCTTACTATAATTTTGCAGAA